>JAQTNJ010000050.1 GCA_028713955.1 Syntrophorhabdaceae bacterium | reverse complement strand
GGTGTGGAGAATATTATTGTCGAGACATGTTTTCCGATCAAGCTGGCGCACGGTCATATCCTGAATATCCTCCACAAAGGCGTCAAGCGGATATTTATCCCCAGCGTTATCAACCTCAAGAAACCATCGGAAGACATCCCGAATACCTTCGCCTGTCCCTACGCGCAGTCGATCCCGTATACCGTAAGGGCATCTATCGACTTTGAGGCGATGGGTGTAAAGGTCGACGCGCCGATCATATATTTCGGGGCAGGGAAAGAAGGGGCACTGCGTAATCTTGTACGTTACGGCAAGACGATAGGAAGGTCCAAAAGGGATATAGAAAAGGCATTTGATATTGCCATCGATGTACAGGATACATTCTACAGAAGCTGTCATGAGAAAGGTCAGGAATTCCTGTCACACATTGACGGGAATGATAAAGCGATGGTTATCGTCGGCAGGCCGTATAACAGCGCCGATTCCGGGGCGAACCTGAATATCCACAAGAAATTGATCGATCTCGGTGTCCATCCGATCCCGATGGATATGCTCCCGTTGGATGTACCCGGCGAGATCGATGATGACCTGCGGAACATGTACTGGGGTTATGGACAGAAGATCCTGAGAGCGGCAAAGACCATACGGGACAGGCAGAACCTGTATGCCATTTATATTACGAGTTTTGGATGCGGACCGGATTCATTTATAACACATTTTTTCAAGAGGATCATGGGTGGAAAGCCTTACCTGCAGCTTGAAATCGATGAGCACAGCGCGGATGCCGGTGTCGTGACAAGGCTGGAGGCATTTCTTGACAGCATCAAAAACGCGAAGCCCCGTAAACAGGCGGCAACGCGGAAAATTGCAAAATTTGCAATGGACGGGAAGCGCAGAAAGATCTTTATCCCCTACATGTCGGATCACGCGATCACATTGGCCGGCGCCTTCAGGGCATGCGGCCTTGATGCCGAGGTAATGGAGGAATCAGATGAGAGAACCGTCAATATCGGGAGGAAATTCACATCCGGAAAGGAATGTTACCCCTGTATATTGACAACGGGGGATATGGTGAGGACGATCCGGAGAGAATCCTTTGACCCGGAGAAAAGCGCATTTTTCATGCCTTCCGGCAGCGGACCCTGCCGTTTCGGCCAGTATCACAGGTTCCACAGGATGGTGCTGGATGAGCTTGGACACGGCAACGTCCCGATCTATGCGCCCAACCAGGATGATAGTTTTTACAGGGAATTGCATATCGTGGGCGGAAAGTTTTCACGGCTTGGCTGGAGGGCCTTTGTCGCCGCTGACCTTCTGACCAAGATGCTCCACCAAACGAGACCATACGAGATAAATGAGGGGGAAACTGAAAAGATCTATCGTCAGGCAATACTGAACGCTGCGCAATCGATAGAAGGGGGCAGTGAGGATATCAGCAGGGTACTGAAGGATGAGCTTGGGAAGTTCTTGAACGTAAAAAAGGAAGACGGGAAGAAACCTCTTGTAGGGATCGTGGGAGAGATTTACATCAGGTCGAACAGATTCAGCAACGACAGCCTGGTGAAAAGGGTGGAGAAGATGGGAGGAGAGGTATGGCTTGCCCCCGGCTCTGAGTGGATTGCGTACGTGAATCAGATGAACAAGAAAAAATCCGTGAAGAACAGCAGTATATCGAATTTCATCAACATCATCCTCACGCAGTATATACAGCATAAAGATGAACATATGATGGAGAAGATCTTCGAGGGCTATCTTAGATACGGGAAGGAGCCGAAGGTGAAAGGGATACTTGAAAAGGCCAGCCCATATATCGATGAGAGCTTCGAAGGAGAGGCCATACTGAGTGTCGGCAAGAGCATCGATTTCATCGAAAAGGGGACCTCAGGCATTATCAACGCCATGCCCTTTACCTGCATGCCGGGCACGATCTCCAGCGCGATCATGCGGTTGATACAGAACCGGTTCAATATCCCCGTTATCAATATCGCCTATGACGGCCAGGGACTGACCAATATCATGACCAGGCTCGAGGCCTTTATGCATCAGGTAAAGGAGCACCATAAGGACAGACAGTAGCTCTTTCTCAAAAATTAATTTTCAACATCGGTCAAAAACCTCTTGGAGATTGAAATATTTCTGTATTTACATGAATTTTGTTGAATAGTTTCTCTCCATACTCTCATTGTGAATCTTTTAGGTTTATAATAGGTCGATTGGTTGCCGGTAATATTATATGTTTGTGAACTGGAAAAATAATTATTACGGGTAGAAACAAAGCAAATTATGACGCTGTTGCTTCAAATGCAAAGCCCTTCTCCCTGAATAACCGTGTACACGCATCAACGGCTTTTGTATCATAGAAGATGCCTTTGTTCTTCTCAATCTCTTCGAGTGCTACATCGATACCCCTTGCCGGTCTGTACGGCCTGTGGGAGGCCATGGCTTCAATGACATCAGCTACAGCAATAATCTGGGATTCGAGAAGAATCTGGCCATTCTTGAGACTTTGAGGGTAACCTGAACCGTCTAACCTTTCATGGTGCTGGAGGACTATTTCGGCTATGGGATAAGGCAACTCAGCGTCTTTTAGTATGTTGTATCCTGCCTGGGAGTGGACCTTGATGAGGCTGAATTCTATTGCTGTGAGCTTTGTAGGTTTGCTCAGTATCTCGGCAGGAACCGATATCTTTCCGAGATCATGGATGACGCCTGCCATTCTTATTTTATCAATCATATCTTTTGAAAGATTCATCTCCTGAGCAATTGCTCGTGCAAGGTGTGATACCTTCTTCTGGTGACCCGCAGTGTATGGGTCTCGCGTTTCAATTATTAAAGACATTACTTGGATGGTTCCTACCAGGCCCTTTCTCAGCTTCTCCACTGCCTGTTTCAGTTCCTCTTCGGCGAGCTTGCGGGTGGTGATGTCCTTACAAAAACCGAGAACCCTCGTTTCCGAAAGCTTTACGGCATTAACGGTCAAGCAGCATTTTGAACCGTTTTTATGCTTATGCCAAAGGTCAGACGTTGCCGCGCCTGTTGCAATTAATTTTTTAAAGTGAGCCAATCCATCTTCCAAAGATTCTTCGGCAAGTAAATCGCGTATAGACATTTTTTCAATTTCTTCTTTGGAATAGCCGGTAAACTGGCAGGCGGCCTTGTTAGCTTCAAGGTATCGGCCGGTATCATCAACAATAAATACGCCATCAGGGGCACGCTCGATATAATTACGGACCCTTTCTTCGCTTTCCTTAAGCGCTTTTTCCGCCTGCTTGTGGTGGGTGAAGTCATGAGAAAAAATAGTTCCCCTTGATACCTTCCCTTCCTCATTGAAAATAGGGTAGCAATATGTTTCGTAAGATCTCCCTGCCCTGGTATCTTCAAAATGGACCGGCTTACCTGTGGTGAAAACTTTATCCAAATGTTCTTTTCTCGATTTCGCCAACTCAGGGGGGAAATGATCGTATAGACAGGTACCGACAAGTTCCTGAACGTTTTTCCCGAATCTTTCAGCAGCTGTTTCATTTACTAAAAGGATTGTACCGTTCGTATCAATCAATAACAGGGTTTCTCTGGTAGCGTTGACCAATGCCCGGAGGGCTTCTCCGTTTTGATTCGGGTTCTTTTGTACCTGCTTCTTTGCAGAGGTTCTCATAGCCATACTTACCTCACTTACTGGACATTCTTACAAACCTTAGATGGTGAGAATAGGGGGATGGAACCTCTATATGAGCAGAGATAAGTCTTAATCGTTCTCTCTGTCTATTCGCAGTATCTGAATACAATGATATGAAATTTATTATATTTTGCAAGAAAAAACGTTTAACAGGTACTATTTTTCCATAAAAGCCGTACTGACAATTACCGATTGTAATGTTGTATTGAAGACATATGAAAGAAAAACTCTGTTGCAGGAAGCAAAGCGCAACCGCCTGGTCCAAGTCTTTGGTGGAGGAAATAAAAAAGCCCCCCTGATATGAGAGGCTTTTAAGCGAAAATGAAGTTCAGGTCTTACAACTTGCGAACATTCTCAGCAGCAGGGCCCTTAGGGCCTTGGACAACATCGAAGCTGACACGGTCACCCTCAGCCAGCGATTTAAAACCTTCTCCCTGGATTGCGGAATGATGCACGAATATGTCCTTGCCACCGTCCTGCTCGATAAAACCAAATCCCTTTGAATCATTAAACCACTTAACTTTTCCTTCTGGCATCCTTATTCTCCTTTGTATTGGGTTTCTCAGTGAAATCATTTACAATAGTAAGTATGAATAGTTCTTCCTGGAAATGCAAGATTATTCCTTGTTTATCAGCAGGTGCTGATTGCCATCTGAAACGATCAAGTTTTTATGACTCTGCCGGATTGTTGATAACAGGAAGAGATGTTTAAGCTCTCTAAAGAAACGGGCAAGCAGATATAGCTTATGGTGGGATGCTAAGAGAGCCATACCGTGAGTGCTTGCCGCAATCAATATGCGATGACTTTTTGGTTGTTAGTACTTTATCAATCTTCTTTTCGGCGTCAAATAGATATGGCAGTTTTTTTGTATCTAATGGCCTCAAGAAAGCAATGCAACTGGTAACATGATCAAAATGAATGTGTTTGCACGAAATAGGCGGCCCCAGTGTTCCTGTTAATGCAAGGTCAGGGTTAAAACATTATAACGGTCTTCGGGGCTGACAGTATCCTGTCGGCTGCTCTTTTCTGTTTTTCGAGGCCCGCCTTTCCCATAATTGCCTTTGTGTAAATCTTGCCGAGCTCCACGGCGGGCTGATCGAATGGATTGATCTTGTACAGATGGCCGAGATAGGTGATCGCCACTTCATAGAGAAAAAATAAAGCGCCGAGGTTATAGGCGTTTATGTCGTCTAAAAGGATCGAAAAGTTCGGCGTCCCCGCTTCAGTGAGGGAAAGGCTCGTTCCGGTAAACTCCGCATGAAAAAGCTCGTTGAGGTCTTTTTTCGCGAGGTAGTCAAGGCTGTCTATGTAAGGGAAGGTCTTCGGGATCGGTCTTTTCTCCCTGGCGCTGTACAGGAGCATGATGCATTTATCTTTCGGCCCGTCTATATACAACTGGAGCTGGGAATGCTGATCCGTGACACCCATCGATTTCATCGGCGTCGGACCGAAGGAGTTTTTCCCGAGACTCTCCGCCTCGAGCTGCCTGAACCAGTCGGCAAATCCCGACAGTCTCTCACAATAGGGCATGATAACGTGAATATTCCTGCCGCTTTTGTCCATCAGGTAAAGTATGCTCGCAAGGACAATGGCCATATTGTTTGTGTATCTTGCTTTTCTTATGTGGTTTGACATATCGAGGGCGCCGCGTGCTATCTCGTCTATGTCGATGCCCATGACCGCCGACGGAAAGAGACCGACAGGCGTAAGAACGGAAAATCTTCCCCCGACCCCTTCGGGAACGTTCAGGGTATCGTAGCCCTCCTTCTCGGAGATCTGTTTCAGGATGCCCTTCTTTTGATCGGTAATGAGGATGATCCTCTCCCTGAAGCCTTTGCTCTTTTCCATAAGCTTTTTGAATATCATGAACTGTGAGATCGTCTCCGGCGTCTCCCCTGATTTGCTGATGACGACAAGAAGGGTATGCTCGATCTCCTTGCGGACTATATCCACGATCCTGTTTATTGTGTGAGGGTCGATATTATCAAGAATAAAGTATCGCGGCAGGCCTTTTCGTATGCCATCGCTGTAGTTGTGGAAAGGATGGAGCAGGGCTTCGAAGATCGTCTGTGTGCCGAGAGATGAGCCTCCTATGCCGAGGATAACGAGGTTTTTGATCTTTTTTCTTTTTGATCTATTGGCAAGTTTTTTTATCGTCTCGAACTGGAATCTGTTTTTCGGGAGCTCCATAAAACCGTAAGGGTTTTTCCAGAGGGCCTTATTATACTGTTCAAGCTTTAGCGAAGTCTTGTACATCATCTTCTTTTCAAGACCTTCTTTGTTCGTTCTGCTTTTAAGGCTGTTTGTGATATCGAGCGTTATCTGATTCATTTGTTCTCCTCGAAGACACCCATCTTTCGGAATTTATCGTATCGCATGGTCTTGAGATCTTCAGGTTTTTCTTCCAGCAGAGCGTGCAGATTTTTTTTCAATACGGTCTTTGTATTTTGAAAGGATTGTTCCCAATTCCTGTGAGCCCCGCCAAATGGTTCTTCAATAATCTCGTCTATTACATTTAGTTTCAGGAGATCATAGGATGTTGGTTTTAATGCGTCTGCAGCCAGAGGACCTTTTGAGCCATCCCGCCATAGTATGGCCGCGCAGCCTTCAGGTGAGATGACAGAATATGTAGCGTTTTCCATCATCAATATCTTATTTCCCACACCTATTCCCAGCGCGCCGCCGCTCCCGCCTTCACCTATTACTATTGTGATGACAGGAACGCTGAGTGAAAACATGAAATATATACTGGACGCTATCGCCTCGGCTTGTCCTCTTTCCTCAGCGCCTACGCCGGGAAAAGCACCGGGTGTGTCAATGAATGTGATAATGGGTTTTTGCCACCGGTTGGCCATGTCCATAACCCTCATTGCCTTCCTGTAACCGTCGGGATGTGCCATCCCGAAATTCCTGTGAGCCATCTCGCGCACATCTTTTCCTTTCTGGTGGCCGATGACAGCTACTTTTATGCCCCCGTAGTTTGCAAATCCACCGACAACAGCCGGATCATCTTTATATTTGCGGTCACCATGGAGTTCCACAAAATCGCTGAAGATGTTGTGGATATAATCGAGGGTGTGAGGGCGGTTCAGGTGCCTGGAAAGCTGGGAACGCTGCCAGTTCGTGAGCTCCCCGTAGATCTCCTTCTCAACCTTTGAGATCTTTTTTTGCAGGTACTGCACCTCTTTCGAATAATGGGGATCGTTGATATCGTAAAAACGTTCAATTTCATTGATCCTTCTTTCCAAAGGTTCAAGTTTTTTTTCAAAATCAAGATAATATCTCATCGAACACCTCTATGTCGATACCGGCAGTAAAATGTTTCAAGAGTATATCCTTTTTATCGGGGTCTATTGTTATGTGGGGCACGTCTAAAGACCTGCTTTCCCCATTCAGTATAAACTCGAGCGAAACCCTTGAAGGGCCCTTTACGCTGAGAAGAATATCCTTGAGTTTCCTGAGTTCTGTCTTTTTAAATGTTTCACAATGTATCTTTATCTTCACTGCCTTTTTGAAATTTTTTATGCAATCCTCAAGCAATACGATCTGTTTCGATTTCATTTTGATATTTTTGTCATCTGACTTATCAAGCGTACCGGTGATCACAAGTGGTTTACCGCTCTGGATCAGGAAAAGATTCTTTGAGAACAGGTCAGGAAAGATAATTACCTCCATAATTCCTTTTGTATCTTCCAGGGAGATATAGGCCATTTTGTCACCCCTTTTTGTTACTATCTCCTTGCTGGCGCTGACTATACCGACGATCCTTACGTCATCTGATGTTTCGATATCTTTAAGGTTCTGGCTGTCCGCCTGTGTCAGTCTTTTGATAAGCTCTTCGTATGGTTTTAAGGGATGCTGGCTGAAATAAAAACCCATTGACTCCTTTTCTCCACTCAGGATCTCATCGTGAGAAAGCTCCTCTATCTCGGGTATCTTAAAAAATGTATCCGGTTCGGTTGCGGCCCCGAATATATCCATCTGAACGTAAGAACTGTTTGTCCCCTTTTTCGAAAGGGAGCCGGTTTTTTCATTCACAAGGTAGAGTATCTGGGATCTTTTCAAGCCGAGGCTATCGAAACACCCTGCCTTTGCGAAGCTCTCCATAACCTTCTTATTTGCTTTGCGTGAGTCTGCAACGCTGCAAAAATGTGCAAAGGAATTGAATTCACCAACCTGATCCCTGACCTGCAGGATATTGTCGATCGCCGCATCACCGACATTCTTGATGCCGGAGAGTCCGAAGCGTATCTTGTTATCCACGATCTGAAAGGCCTTTCCGCTTTTATTGATATCGGGTGGGAGGACCTCGATACCCGACTCACGGCACTCGGTGATATATTTGATCAGTTTGTCGGTGTCGTTGATCTCGTTCGTGAGCATCGCCGCGAAATAATGGATTGGATAATGCGCCTTGAGGTAAGCCGTCTGGTATGCGATGAGCCCGTAGGCCGTGCTGTGTGATTTGTTGAAGCCGTACTCCCCGAACCTGAGGATAATATCATAGATCCTTTCGGCGGCCTTCGACGAGACGCCGTTTGATATGGCCCCCTGGATAAACTGTTCCTTGTATTTTTCAAGGGCCTCGGGGATCTTCTTGCTGATAGCCTTCCTCAGGGCGTCTGAGTCCTTGAGGGAAAAACCTGCCAGCTTCGAGGCGATCTTCATGATCTGTTCCTGGTATATAATGACGCCGTGCGTATCCTGGAGGATCCCCTCCAACTCAGGGGTTTCATATTTTATATATGCCGGATTGTTCTTTCTCCTGATAAATTCATCAACCATGCCGCTTTTTAACGGGCCGGGCCTGTAAAGGGCTATGAGCGGCATGATGTCATCGAACTTTGTCGGTTTTAATTTTACGAGGAGGTCCCTCATTCCCCTGCTTTCAAGCTGAAATACTCCGGCGGTGTTCCCCGAGGAGAGAAGCTCATAGGTCTTCAGATCATCGAGGGGGATGGTATTGATGTCGATGTCGATGTTCTCAGCGTGGAGGAGCTTGATGACGCTGTCGATCAACGTCAGGGTCTCGAGACCGAGGAAGTCGATCTTTATGAGGCCTATCTTTTCTATGATCCTCATGTCGTACTGGGTGACGGTCTCGTCGTGCTGGCCTCTGTAAAGGGGCAGGTATTCCGTCAGGTGTTTGTTCGATATGACGATGCCGGCCGCATGCGTCGATGCGTGGCGTGCAAGGCCTTCGAGGACCATGGCATTGTCGAGCAGCTCTTTTACACGGTCGTCCTTCTGGTACAGTTCCTTGATCTGCGGTTCTTCCCTGATCGCCTTCTCGATCCCGCTGTCAGTTGATACGATGAGTTTGGCGATCTTGTCGACCTCTGCATAAGGCATCCCCAGCGCCCTCCCCACGTCCCTCACCGCCGCCTTAGACTGCATCGTCCCGAAGGTGATGATCTGGGCGACGTTATCCTTTCCGTATTTATCTGTCACGTACCTGATCACGTCGTCCCTTCCTTTTTTACAAAAGTCGACGTCGATATCGGGCATGCTTATCCTCTCGGGGTTTAAGAACCGTTCAAAGATAAGGTCGTATTTTATGGGGTCGATATCGGTAATGCCGAGACAGTATGCTATGAGACTGCCCGCTGCGGAACCTCTTCCCGGGCCGACAGGGATACCGTTTTCCTTCGCGTAATTGATGAAGTCTGAGACGATCAGAAAATACCCGGCAAAACCTGTTTTTTTGATTACCTCCAGTTCGTAGAGAAACCGCTGCCGGTATTTTTCGAGGCTGTTTTCACCGGGCGTTCGATGCGGTGAGTGGATCTGCTCCATTTTTTTGTTGAAGCCCTCGGTGCAGAGCTTTTCAAAATATTCGTTCAATCCCAGTGAACCAGGTGGAGTGAATTCGGGGAAATGGTAGGTGCCTGTTTCTATGGTCAGGTTGCACATCTCAGCGATTTTGACAGTATTTGAGAGGGCTTCAGGGTATCTGGAGAACGCGAGCTCAA
Organism: Syntrophorhabdaceae bacterium; assembly: GCA_028713955.1. Taxonomy (NCBI): domain Bacteria; kingdom Pseudomonadati; phylum Thermodesulfobacteriota; class Syntrophorhabdia; order Syntrophorhabdales; family Syntrophorhabdaceae; species Syntrophorhabdaceae bacterium. The sequence continues at coordinate 6,827 of JAQTNJ010000050.1, read as the reverse complement.
GCTCTTCGGGGGATTTGAAGTAAAACTGGTCGGTGCTGAAGCTCATCCTCGTTTTGTCATTTATCGTTTTTCCTGTCTGTATGCATAAGAGGAGTTCATGTGCCCTTGCATCTTCCTTTTTGAGATAGTGACAGTCATTGGTCGCAACGATAGGGATGCCGTAGTGTTTTGAAAGATCAATAAGCCGCTCATTGATCTTTTTCTGTTCTACAAGCCCATTGTCCTGCAGCTCAAAGAAAAGCCTCTCACCGAACATCTCGCGGTATTCTTCTATGGTCTTTCCCAGCGATCTTTCGTCATCCTTCAGGATGAGATTGGGTATCTCTCCTTTTATGCATGCCGTGAGGCAGATGAGACCGGAGCTGTGGGACCTTAAAAGCTCCTTATCAATTCTCGGAACGTAATAAAAGCCTTCGAGGTGACCCAGGCTTGTGAGTTTAAGAAGATTCCCGTAGCCTTCCTGGTTCATCGCGAGGAGCACTATATGATACGCGTTGTCTTCGCCTTTTGTCCTTTTCTGATCAAAGCGGGATTTTGGCGCGAGATAGGCTTCACAGCCTATTATCGGTTTTATTCCCGCTTCCTGTGCGGTAAAATAGAAATCGACGGCGCCGAACATGTTGCCATGGTCCGTGATGCTGCAGGCTTTCATCCTGTATTGTTTTGCCAGATCGAAGAGCCTGTCGAAGCGGATTGCCCCATCTAAGAGGCTGTACTGTGTGTGCAGGTGAAGGTGGACGAAGTCTGCCATTTACTCCCACTCAATAGTGCTCGGTGGTTTTGAAGAGATATCGTATACAACCCTGTTGACGCCGGGCACTTCATTGATGATCCGTCTTGCCACAATATCGAGTGTTTCAGGGGGGATCCTTGCCCAGTCTGCCGTCATGGCATCTTCGCTCTCCACTATTCTCAGGGCAATGACATTTGCGTATGTCCTTTCATCACCCATAACCCCGACTGTCTTTACAGGAATAAGGATGGCAAATGATTGCCAGATATGCCTGAACTTACCGTTCCTCTCCACCTCATCCCTGACGATGCTGTCGGCGTCCTTCAGTACATTAATCCTTTCTTTTGTCACATCCCCGATAATCCTGATTGCCAGCCCAGGACCGGGGAAAGGCTGCCTGTGGACAATGCTGTCGGGTAACCCCAGTTCCTTCCCGACGATCCTTACCTCATCCTTGAAGAGCTCCCTGAGAGGCTCCAGGAGTCTTAATCTCATCCTTTTCGGAAGCCCGCCCACATTATGATGGCTCTTTATCGTGGCAGAGGGGCCTTTAAAGGAGACACTTTCGATGACATCGGGGTAGAGCGTGCCCTGGGCAAGATACCTTACGTTGCCTATACTTTTTGCCTCTTTCTCAAAGATCCTGATAAAGAGGCTTCCGATGATCTTCCTTTTTTTCTCCGGGTCTTTGACGCCTTTCAGCGCGTTCAGGAAGAGGTCCTCGGCATCAACATATTTTAGATTCATATGGAATTTGCCCTTGAAGGCCTTGAGCACCTCTTGTTCTTCTTTTTTTCTCAGTACGCCGTTGTTTACAAAGACGCTGTGGAGTTTGTTGCCTATTGCCTTATGGATCAACATGGCAACGACTGAAGAATCAACGCCGCCGCTTAATGCGCAGACAACATGTTCATCCCCCACTTCGTTCCTGATCCTTTCAGTTGCCAGCTCTACGAATGATTTTGGTGAGAAGAGCCCCTTTACTTTGCAGACCTTGTAAAGAAAATTCCTCAGTATGCGTTTGCCTTTTCTTGTGTGGTGAACTTCAGGGTGGAACTGGACGCCGTAAATCTTTCCCGCCGTGTCCCGGATGACGGCGTGGGGGGAATTATCAGTGTGCGCGAGGGTGATAAACCCCTTCGGCATCTTTAAGATCTTGTCCTGATGGCTCGCCCATACGATATCCCCGTTACTGACGCCCTCGAGAAACCTGTCGCTTTTATCGACGGTGATATTCGCCTTCCCGTATTCCCTCTTCGGAGATTTATCGACCCGGCCGGAATAGATGCTTGCAATGAGCTGCAGACCATAACAGATCCCCAGGATCGGCACGCCAAGCCTGAAGACCGCATCATCACAGACAGGCGCATCTTTCTCCGTCACGCTTCTCGGGCCGCCGGACAGGATAATACCTTTTGGATTAAGGGATCGTATCTTCTCGATGTCCAGGTTGTGAGGGAATATCTCGCAATATACCCCCAGCTCCCTTACCTTCCTTGCTATGAGCTGGGTATATTGTGACCCGAAGTCGAGTATTACAATTAATTCCTTGTGGTAATCCATGGCTGCCTCATTCTATCCTGTAATTTGGCGCTTCTTTTGTGATAATGACATCGTGGACATGGCTTTCCCTCAAACCCGCTGAGGTGATACGAATAAACCGGCTTTTGGCCTGCAATTCTTTCAGATCGCGGCTGCCTACGTAGCCCATCCCTGCCTTCAGCCCGCCTATGAGCTGATTGATACATATTGATAATGAACCCCGGTATGGGACCCTGCCTTCAATGCCCTCGGGCACTATCTTTGTCTCTATCTCATCCTCCGGGATGCCGTACCTGTCTCTGGATTTTCCTTCTTTCACGGCTTCAAGCGAGCCCATGCCCCTGTAAACCTTGTATGTGCGTCCCTGGTACAGAACCATTTCACCGGGCGTCTCGTCTGTTCCTGCGAAGAGGTTCCCGATCATCACTGAATGGGCCCCGGCCGCGATGGCCTTTGTAATATCGCCGGAAAATTTGATCCCGCCATCGGCGATGATCGGTATGTTATACCGGGCAGCAGCCTTTGATGCTTCGATGATAGCCGAGATCTGCGGCACCCCGATCCCTGCTATGATCCTTGTTGTGCAGATGGAACCTGGTCCTACGCCGATCTTGACGGCATCACACCCCGCCTTGATGAGCGCCACACAAACTTCTTTCGTTGCTATGTTTCCCGCAATGCTCTGTATATCTTTGAAGGTGCTTTTCAAGACCGTGATTGTTTCAATAACATTTTCTGAATGACCATGTGCAGTATCGACAACGATCACGTCACAACCCGCCTTCAGAAGGGCATCAACGCGCTGTTCCCGGTCGCTGCTGACCCCGACGGCTGCTCCTACCCGTAATCTCCCAAGATGGTCTTTGCATGAATAAGGGTACTTTCTCATCTTTTCAATATCCTTGATGGTGATCAATCCTCTCAGGTTGAATTCTTTATCGACGACGAGGAGCTTTTCTATCTTGTGTTTGTGGAGGATCTTTTTTGATTCTTCGAGCGTTATACCTTCTTTAACGGTTACGAGATTATCCTTTGTCATGACATTCTGGACCTTCTCTTCAAGGTTTGTCTCAAACCTCAGGTCTCTGTTGGTGATGATACCGACAAGCTTCTTGCCTTTTGTGACAGGGATGCCGGATATCCTGTATTTTGCCATGAGCTCCAGGGTGTCTTTTATCTTCTGTTCGGGTGTGATGGTTATAGGATCAATGATCATGCCGCTTTCTGATTTTTTTACCTTTTCCACCTCCTGTGCCTGTTCCATGATGCCCATATTCCGGTGGATGATGCCTATCCCGCCTTCCTGGGCCAGACAGATAGCTGTTTTCGATTCTGTAACGGTATCCATGGCTGCGCTTACTATCGGTATGCTCAGTTTGATCGTCCGGGTAAGATGGGTAGAAACATCAACGTCAGATGGCAATATCCTGCTCATTGATGGTACGAGCAGGACATCGTCGAATGTGAGCCCTTCCCGGAAGGTCTTATCACTTTTTTGTGGCATTGTGCACCTCGCTTATGAATAGATAACTTTTAAAAAAAATACCTTTAAAATACCTTATTCCGGAATAGTTTTTAATCTGTAATCATTCTATGTAAGATACGTCTGTGTCTGAAAATCCACATACAAAAGGCTTGCCATTTTGTTTTGGATTAGTATAATGCATAAGGTTCAAATAAGCAAAAAGATTTTATGCTGCGATGATGAACCGCGGGTAAGAGGATAATATGCAATTGCTGGACGTTACAGACCTGAACACGTCTTTTTTTACTGACAAGGATGTTATAAATGCCGTCGATGGCGTGAGTTTTTCCGTTTCCAGGGGAGAGATCTTCGGCCTTATAGGTGAAAGCGGCTGTGGGAAGACCATGACAGCCATGTCTGTTATGAGACTCGTCCAGCCCCCCGGCAGGATAGTAAAGGGCAAGGTTGTCTTTGAAGGCAGAGACCTCCTCGGATTATCAGAGCGGGAAATGGAAGGGGTCAGGGGCGGCAGGATCGGCATGATATTCCAGGAGCCGATGAGCGCCCTGAACCCTGTATTCCGTGTCGGTGAACAGATCAGTGAGGCTATCATCATACATAAAAATGTCGGAAAAAGAGAAGCTAAGGGCAGGGCTATTGAGCTTTTGAAACAGGTCGGGTTTGATGAACCGGAAAAGAGATATGCTCAATACCCGCACCAGTTAAGCGGTGGGCAGAGACAGAGGATCCTTATCGGGATCGCCATATCATGCGGTCCGTCCCTTGTTATCGCTGATGAGCCCACAACCGCTCTGGATGTGGCGACTGAGTCCCAGATCATTAACCTGCTGCAGGATCTGGTGAATGACTTCGCCATGTCGATGATCTTTATTACCCATAACCTCAATATAATGAGAAAATTTGGCAAAAGAATAGGGATCATGTATGCCGGCAGGATGCTTGAGCAGAATCTTGTAGATATCTTTTTTAGAGAACCGCTCCACCCTTACAGTAAGGGCTTGCTCTCGTCTATTTACGGTCTTACGGGCAATGAAAAACGCCTTACGGCTATCCCTGGTTCTGTTCCGAAGCTTGCCGAGCTTCCCCGGGGATGCAAGTTCCATCCGCGGTGTCCTTATGTGATGCCTGTTTGCAGGGAAGGGGAACCGATTATGAAACAGATAGGAAATGGACAATGGGTCAGGTGTTATCTGTATTAGACCTGCGGAGGGTCTACGAGGTAAGGAAATCCGTCTTTTCAGTGAAAAAAGACATTATCAATGCCCTGCGCGGGGTGTCTCTCGAGCTTGACGAAGGGAAAACCATCGGTATCGTCGGTGAGAGCGGTTCCGGTAAAAGCACCCTTGCGAGGTGTATCTTACTTCTTGAAAGGCCTGACAGCGGGACGATCTTGTTTCTCGGCAGGGACCTGTTAAATATGCCGAAAGGAGAGCTTAAAACCCTGCGAAGACAGATGCAGATCATCTTTCAGGATCCATATTCATCATTAAACCCCCGGAAAAAGGTTTTTGATACTATCGCGGAGCCGTTGCTTTTTCATAAGATTGTCGAAAGAAAGGACATAAAGGACAAGGTCATGGAGATCTTGAAGAACGTCGGTCTTGACGAAGGATTTATAAACAAGTATCCCCATGAAATGAGCGGCGGTCAGCGCCAGAGGGTTGCGATCGGGAGGACACTTACGACAGATCCCGCTCTGATCATTGCAGATGAGCCCGTTTCTTCGCTTGATGTATCGATCCAGGCACAGATCGTCAACCTCTTCCTCGATATAAAAGACAGAACGGATATTGCGATGTTGTTTGTATCCCACGACCTCAATATCGTGAGATTTGTCTCTGACGAGATCATCGTTATGTACAAGGGCATGGTGGTTGAGACGGGGACAAGAGATGAGGTCTTTTTGAGCCCGTTTCACCCCTACACGAAGATGCTCATCAATGCCGCAAAGGGAGAATTTTTCAGAAAAGAGGACGAAGCTGTTTTTGACGGGAGCAGGGGATGTTCGTACTATCCGAGATGTGAGGAGAGAAATCCCGCCTGCCGCGATTCCATGCCTCAACTTACCGGCAGTAAAGAGCACAGGGTAGCCTGCTTCCGGGGAAGAGAATAACCAAACATAAGTACACAGAATCACCAAACACCAATAACCAAGCTCCAATTAATCACCAATACCCAATATTCAATAACCAAACAAAGACTTGCCGGTATTTCCCCGTTTGGGTATTCGGTCATTGGTTATTGGATATTATTTGGTGATTGATGTTTGATTATTGGTTATTCTATTTTCCGGTATTGTTTCAGCATCTTCAATATATCCGGGTGTACCTTGTGACCTAATGCGACAGCCCGGTCGATATGGTATATGGCAAGATCATACTGCTTTGCGTAAAGGTAAATAGTGCCAAGATTATTGTGGGCGGCACCTATGTCGGGGTTTAGTTCAAGAGCTTTTTTGTAAGATACCACGGCCTCTTTTTGTCTGCCTGTTGCCAGATAAACGTTCCCCAGATTGTTGTAGGCGTCTGCAAACCCCGGATCGATTTCAATGGCTTTCCGGCAGGCATTTTCTGCGTTTTCATATTCCTGCATAGACAGATACGTTGTGCAGAGGTTATAGTAAGCACGTTCGTTTCCTGGTTTTGCTTCTATTGATTTCTTATACAAGAATATTGCGGCATTCTTGTCTTGTTCATAGTATAGATTGCCTAACAGGTTATACACATCGTCCATACGGGGATTTACCTGAATTGCTTTTAAGCAAAAAGGCAGCGCCTTATTCTTTTCCCCTGTAGTTATGTAGATACGGCAGAGGTTCGCGTTTGCCTGGTCATAGTTTGGACTTATGGCTATCGCGCCGGTAAGATCTCTTATTGCTTCATCGTACTGTTTATTGACAAAATATGCTGCCCCCCTGTTGTTATATGCTATGGAGTTCAAAGGATAATGTTTTATTACATTACCCCAGAGCGTGATCCCGTCTTTCCAGACATGCGTACGATTCCATGTAAAAAAACCGAGCGTAGTCAGTGACAGAACGGTAATGATGACCAGCGTAGTCTTAAG
>JAQTNJ010000049.1 GCA_028713955.1 Syntrophorhabdaceae bacterium | reverse complement strand
GAAACTTTAAACAGGTTTAAATCTCTTCCGGATGTGCTATCCTTCCTTTTATTGCGCTTGCCGCTGCTACTGCCGGCCCTGCAAGGTAGACCTCGCTTTGCGGATGGCCCATCCTGCCGATAAAATTCCTGTTTGTCGTCGCTACTGCCCTTTCTCCTTTTGCCAGGATGCCCATGTGTCCTCCAAGGCAGGGACCGCATGTCGGCGGTGATATGATGCACCCCGCATCGAGGAAGATATCGAAGTAGCCCTCTCCCATGGCCTGACGGTAGATCTTTGGCGTGGCGGGGATGATGATGCAGCGCGTATGCCCGGAGACTTTGTTGCCTTCAAATACCTGTGCGGCCGCTTCCAGGTCGGAGATCCTCCCGTTTGTACATGAGCCGATGATAACCTGGTCTATGTCGATATCTCCCAGCTCACGGGCGCTTTTCACGTTCGAAGGCAGTGACGGACACGCGACGTTAAGCTCGATCTTCGATGCGTCGATCTCAAAGACCTGCCGGTACTTCGCGTCGGGGTCGCTTTCGAAGATCCTGTATGGTTTTTTACTGTGGGCCTTCATGTAGTTAATGGTTTTATCATCGACCCTGAATACGCCGTTCTTACCGCCCGCCTCGATTGCCATGTTCGCGATGGTAAAGCGTGAATCCATGGAGAGGGCCGAGATGGCTTCTCCATCGAATTCCATGGCTGAATAGAGCGCCCCGTCCACACCTATCATACCGATGATGTGGAGTATAAGGTCTTTTCCTGTCACCCACTTTGACCATTTCCCGTAGCAATGGAACCTGATGCTTTCCGGTACCTTGAACCATATCCGGCCCTTTACCATGCCGTAGGTAAGGTCGGTGCTCCCCACGCCTGTCGCGAAGGCCCCCAGGGCGCCGTACGTGCAGGTGTGGCTGTCCGCCCCGATGACGAGGTCGCCGGCAACTACAAGACCCTGTTCAGGGAGGAGGGCGTGTTCGATGCCGCAGTTTCCCCCTTCATAGAAATGTGTGATCTTTTGTTCCATGGCGAATTCCCTGATCTTCTTGCAGTTCTCTGCTGACAGGATGTCCTTGTTGGGGGTGAAATGGTCCATGACCAGGACAACCTTTTCGGGATCAAAAACGCTTTTCGCGCCAACCTTTTCAAACTCCTCAAGTGACAGCGGAGCGGTAATGTCGTTGGCAAGGGCAAGGTCGATCTGCGCGTCGATGATCTCGCCCGGCTCCACGAAATCCTTCCCGGCGTGTGATGCGAGTATCTTTTCCGTTATTGTCATGCCCATTATTTCACCTCAACCATTTTAGTTTTCATATATTCAAGTCTGTTGAGGGCATTGATGTATGCCCTGGCGCTTGCCACAATAATATCCGTGTCAGCGCCCTTTCCGATGGCCGTGAGCCCTTTTTCTTCGACCTTGACAAAGACCTCTCCCTGGGCGTCCATATCCCTGGTAATGGAATTCACGGAGAACTTGACAAGCCTGCTGGTCGTCTTGACGAGCCTCTTGATGATCTTGTAGGCGGCATCGACAGGCCCGTCGCCGACCCCGACATCCTGCAATACGTTTTCATCCACTTCCAGTTTGACGGTAGCAGTGGGGATAGTAACATTCCCGCAGCTCACATTGAGATAAACGAGTTTGTATCTTTCCGGTATCTTATAGATTTCGTCCATGATAATCATCTCAATGTCTTCGTCGTAGACGTTCTTTTTCATATCGGAAAGCGTTTTGAACCTCTTAAAGGCGAGGTTCAGTTCGTTGTCGCTCAAGTCGTAACCGAGCGCCTCGATCCTCTCCCGGAATGCGTGTCTGCCGGAGTGTTTGCCAAGGATAAGGGAACTTTTCGCGATCCCGACAGACTCCGGCGTCATGATCTCGTAGGTAAGCTTTGCTTTCAAAAGGCCGTCCTGGTGGATCCCTGATTCGTGGGCAAAGGCATTGGCGCCGACGATTGCCTTGTTGGGCTGCACAGGCACACCCGTGATGGAGGTTATAAGCCTGCTTGAGGGATAGATCTTTTCGGTGTTGATCCGCGTATCGGCAGGAAAGATGTCTTTTCTCGTACGAAGCGTCATGGCGATCTCTTCCAGCGACGCGTTGCCCGCCCGCTCGCCGATGCCGTTGACCGTGCATTCTACCTGCCGGGCGCCGTTCATGATCGCCGCGAGTGAGTTTGCTACCGCGAGTCCAAGGTCGTTGTGACAGTGTACGCTGATCCTCGCCTGAGAGATGTTGGGGACATTTTCCACGATATACCGGATCAATGCGCCAAACTCTTCCGGCACCGCGTACCCGACCGTGTCAGGGACATTGATCGTGACGGCCCCCGCATTGATAACCTCGGCGAACATGCGGCAGAGATAATCCCTGTCGCTCCGTGTCGCGTCCATCGCCGAGAACTCGACGTTAGGAGTATACTTTTTCGCCCTCTTGACAGAGTTGACAGCGATCTTCAAGACCTCGTCCCTGTTTTTCTTTAACTGGTATTTAAGATGGATGTCAGAGGTTGAGATGAACGTATGGATGCGGGGTTTCGCGGCGTCTTTTATGGCGCCCCACGCCCGGTCGATGTCTTCGTTATTCGCCCTGGCAAGGCCGGCAACCTCGCTGTTCTTTATGGAGCCCGCGATCTGCCGTACGGCGTCGAAATCGCCTTCAGAGGCTATGGGAAACCCCGCCTCTATGATATCAACCCCGAGGATCTCGAGCTGTTTGGCCACCCTGAGCTTCTCCTGGGTGTTCATTGTATTTCCCGGCGACTGCTCCCCATCCCTTAATGTCGTGTCAAAGATATAGACCCTGTCTGACATATGCACCTCTTTTTTAGTTGCCAAGCTGTCGTGAATGTATCCTGTCCGTAATCAACTCCAGCAGTACCTCTTCGCCTTCAATGACCGCGTCTATGGAGAGGTAGAAAAGATTCTCCGGAATTTTCATAGGGACTATCTTCACCGCATCCTTTTCAGTTGTTACTATATGCTGGACATCCTGAAAGGATGCGCATTTTTCTATATCCTTTTCCGTGTAAACATGGTGATCAGGGTAGGATATTGTATGAACGACCTCTGCGCCCAGATCATTGAGGAGATTGAAGAAGGACCGGTTATCGCCGAGCCCGGAAAAGGCGAGAATACGCTTTCCCATCAGAAAATTATAATGGGTCATGAGATTGTCTTTCATATTTAAGAGATAAACAGGTTTATATGTTACATGAAAGGCAGGTATGCGGCCGGCGTAATGCCTTGTGTCATCGTCGAGCTCGCCTTTATTTACAAGGATAATATCGGCTTCGCTGATGCGCCCTGTTGATTCACGATAAGGTCCCAGCGGAAAGAGCTCGTGGTTGGTTAATCCCTTTTTCCCGTTCAGGACAAGTATGTCCATGTCCTTCCTGATATTTTTCAACTGAAAGCCGTCGTCGAGTATTGCCGTATCGATATTAAACATTTCTATCCCTTTATCGATAGCCTGAATCCTGTTTGCTCCAACCATGACCGGGATCTGTGATCTTTTCGCAAGCATCATCGCTTCGTCTCCAACGTCTCCCGCCGTGTCGCTTTGGACATCAACATGAAAGATGCCCTGCCTCTTCCTCATGTAGCCCCTTGTTATAATCCCGGGGTTAAAACCCTTTTCTTTCAGCCTCCGCGCAATACTGTCCACGACAGGTGTTTTTCCTGTCCCGCCGAGCGTTATGTTCCCGACACTGATGACGGGTATTCCGGCCTTTTCAGTTTTCAGGATACCCTTTCTGTACGCGTATTCTCTGAGAACAAGACAGAGCCGGTAAAGGGCAGACAAAAGAAGAAGCGGGATATAGAAAACAAACCGCAGGGTTTGAGCCTCTCCACGCCACACCCTTACCATGGTATCCCTCATATTTAACCGAAAAATATAGCAGAAACAGTACGAAAAATCAATGCATTACGTGGAAACTTAGCTGAGAGCTGAGAGCTAAGAGCAGAGAGTTAAGAGCGGGGAGCTGAGAGCAAAGAGCAAAGAGCTGAGAGCAAAGAGCTGAGAGCTGAGAGCAAAGAGCTGAGAGTAAGAGCAAAAAAATCAGGATAGGTAGAAGTGCGGTAATTGTGTGGTTTGCTATCAGTCTGAAGCCTTTTTGTTTAGCTGATGGCTGTGTGCTAAGGGCTGTTTTCAACTCTCAGCTCTTCGCTCTCAGCTCTCCGCTCTCTATGTGGAACATCGGCGCCCGGATGAGGGTGCTGTGACAGGATGGGCATTTACCGGGTTTTGTAAGCCGTTCCCTCTTTTTGAATACAAAATTGCAATGTCCGCAGCGGGCAGGCTCAACAATGAACCGCCGGTTGTTCTTCTGAATAGTCTTCCTGATATGTTCCAGGTGGTTATTGACATCTTTCTCGGCGATCCTCGCATAGACCGATATCTCACGCGCCGTGAGGGTCTGTTCCTCGAGGAGGGCTGCAATAAAATGACGGATCGTCTCATACCGTTCAACAGGCGCCTCGGGTTCTCCCAATCCTTTTTTCATGTTTTTTCAGCTATGAGCTATCTCAATCTCAACGTTACCTTCGTTATCCCGTCAGGCTGATATGACGGTGTGAATCCCAGTTTTTTTGCTGTACCCAGCATCTTTTCGTTTTCCGAAAGTACAATGCCGTAAATCTCTTCCAGCTCTTTATCCTGCGCTATCCCGATGATGACGTCAAGAAGCTTGTAGCCGAGCCCCTTTCCCTGATAATCGTCATGGACCAGTACCGCATATTCGGCGGTTTTCAGGTCGTTTTCGATTATGATCCTGCAGATCCCTATAATCTTCTTTTTATCGCCTTCCCTTATCTCCGCAACGATAGCCATTTCACGGTCGTAGTCTATGTTACAGAATCTGGTAAGCATCTCATGGGAAATATCTTTTATGATCGCAAAAAATCTTACTCTCAGCGTCTCCTCCGATAATGTTGAAAGGAGCTCGTGTTCAAGGGGCTCGTCCTCAGGTCGTATCGGACGCAGAGTGACTTCTGCCCCGCCCTTCATCCTCCAGGTTGTTACGTAACGCGTAGGGTAGGGTGTTATGACGAGGTGGGGATATTGCGCTGTGTGCTCAATGCAATCAGGATCCAGCACGATTCGCGCATCGAGGGCATAGGCTCTGCCGTTGGATATCGCAACGGGGTTTATGTCCATCTCTGCTATCTCGGGGAAATCGACAATGAGGTTTGAAAAGTTCACCATGATCTGTTCGAGTTCTTTAAAATCTGCCGGTGGCTTTCCCCGGTAGCCATGCAGCATTTTATAGACCTCCGTTTCTTCCATGAGGCGCCGCGCAAGTGTCTGGTTAAGGGGCGGCAGGCCGACAGAGATGTCTTTGAATATTTCGGTTCCGATCCCCCCCATCCCGAAGAGGATAACAGAACCGAAATCTTTATCCTTTTTCTCCCCAAGGATGATCTCATAGTCGATATTTTCTATCATATTCTGGACGGTGACACCGGTGATAGAGGCCTGCGGGGCCTTTTCTTCCACGGTCCGTATGAGCCCGGCATATTCCTCTCTGAGCCGGGCATCCGAATATATTCCGACCCTGATGCCGCCCACATCGCTTTTATGTGTTATCTCAGGGGACACGATCTTGAGGACAACAGGATATTGAATTTTATTGGCCAGGCTTATGGCGTCGCCCGCATCGTGTGCCATGAAAGGCATAGTGACTGGAATACCGTAGTTGATCAGGAAATCTTTCGATTCTTCTTCGGTCAGTAAGGTCCTCCCTTCCCTGACGACCCTCCGTATGAAGGCCTTCAGATGGTTTTTCGGGGGCGCATCCTGCAAAGGAAGCTCAGAAGGTGTTTCGTAGAGAAGGGCGAGATTCCTGCTGTATTTATACATATAGAGGTATGTTTTTACGGCGTCTTCCGGATTATCATAGGTGGGGATATTGCTTCTGAGAAAGATGTGCCTGCCTTTTTGTGCGGATTCCCCGCCGATCCATGCCGTTATAATCGGTTTTGAAGTTTGTTTTGAGGCCTCGACGATCGCCTCTGCAAGAATATCGGGTCTGAGTATTGCCTGGGGGGCGTAGATGGCAAGCAGACCGTCTATGTTTGTGTCGCTCAGGCATACCCGGACCGCCTTTACGTATCTATCCCTATCGGCATCTCCCAGCACATCCACCGGATTGCCCTTGCTCCAGAAGGGCGGCAGAAAGGAATCAAGCTCGCTGATGCTTTTTTCAGAGAGAACAGCAAGCTGACCGCCCAGATCCATGAGGGCATCGGTTGCCAGAACGCCGAAACCGCCGGCATTCGTAACGATTGCAAGCCTCTGCCCTTTCGGAAGATATTGCGAATCGAGCACCTCTGCTGCATGAAAAAGATCGGCGAATTCTTTCACCCTGATGACGCCTGACCGTTTGAATGCGGCATTATAGACCTGGTCATCACCTGCCATGACGCCTGTATGTGAGTGTGCTGCACGGGCGCTTTCCGTGAACCTTCCGGGTTTCACAATAACGATGGGTTTGTTCCTGGCAAACCCCCTCGCTGCGCTCATGAATTTTTTTGCATTGCCCACACCTTCCATATAGAGCATGATGCTCCTTGTCTGGTAATCCTCACCGAGGAAGTCGATGAGGTCGCCGAAGTCCACATCGATCATCGAGCCGAGCGACGCAAACATACTGAAACCTATGTGGGAATTTACCGCCCAGTCCAGGATGGCGCCGCCAAGGGCCCCGCTATGGGAGATAAATGCTATATTGCCTTTCCCCGGGTTGGTTTCCAGGAATGATGCATTGAGACCTATATTGGGTCGTATGATCCCGATGCAGTTGGGCCCGATAATCCTCATGCCATAGCGTTTCCGTATCTCTATGATCTCTTGCTCCAGTTTTTTCCCTTCTTCACCTATCTCCTTAAAGCCTGCGGAGATGATCGTAACCCCTTCCACCTCTGCTTTGCCGCATTCCTCAACGATACCCGGTACTGTTGCGGCAGGGGTTGATATGATTGCGAGGTCGATATGTTCCGGAATATCCGCAATATAGTGGTACGTCTCGAGCCCCAGTATGACTTCCTTCTTTGGATGGACGGGAAAGATCTTTCTTTTATCGGAGAGAAGAAGGTTCTCCATCAATGCCCTTCCGACAGAGCCTTCTTCATCGCTTGCCCCTATGACCGCTACGGTCTTAGGGTTGAACATGGCTTTGATATCACCGATCTTCATAACCAACCCCCGCTATGGTTATTTTATAAAATTCTATCAGAAGACTGGAAAAAGTACAAGAAAGGCAATGAAAGGCAAAAGGTGAAAAGAATCTCGTCAGCCGTAAGGCGTTAGGCGTAAGGGGGAACTGCAGCAGAGAGCCGAGAGCAAAGAGCCAAGGGTTTTTATTATATTGTCATTGCGAGCCCGCAGGGCGTGGCAATCTCACGAATAGGATCGCCACGTCGCTTTGCTCCTCGCGATGACTCACAGGTGTCACGCTTTGCTCCATGCACTTTGCATTATGCTTTAATCCCTTCACGCCTTACGCGACTTAAGGGTTTTTTTACTATCTACTATTCACTATCTACTATTCACTGCCTTAAGCAATACCAGTGTTTCCAGGTGGGCGGTGTGGGGGAAGAAGTCGAAGGGCACTATGGCAGCAATGCCAAAGCCGTGGCCGAGAAGGTTCTTCAGATCGCGGGCCAGCGTTGCGGGGTTGCAGGAGACATAGGCTGCGCGAGGAGGGTTGAGATCGGTAATAAGTTTCATCCCTTCCTTGCTGATGCCGCTTCGAGGCGGGTCGATAATGAGGAGGTCTGTTTTTGACGGCGGGATCTCCCTGAGGACCTTTTCGATTGTTCCGGCATAGAAAACACAATTTCTTATATTATTGATCTGACAGTTCTCCCTGGCATTGATGATATTGTCTGATAACGAATCGATACCGGTAACCGTTTGCGCGTAGCGGGAAAGGTAAAGTTCGATGGGGCCCATGCCACAGTAAAGCCCCAGAACGTGCTCTTCGCCTGCCGGATATGCGACTTCAGCTATTTTTTTGTAGAGTATCTCTGCTGCCTTTGTATTCGGCTGGAAGAAGGATTGGGGATAGACCCTGAACGTCATCCCGGCGATATCCTCTGTGATGTAAGATTTCCCGGCAATGCGCTGCAGTTGGTTATAATATATCGTATCCCCGTGTTTGTTGTTGATCGCCAGGTACAGGCTTGTTATCTGAGGAATGTGTTTCTTTAATATCTCGAAAAGTCCACTGAGATTCCTGACTGCCTTCTGTGTTGTTTCCAGCGTGACCATCATTTCACCGGTAGTTTTTGATTCCCTCACGATGAGGTGCCGCAGAACCCCTTTACCCGTGAGGGTATTGTATGACGTGAGCCCCTCTCTACCGGCGAATTCCCTGACAACGGGCATGATTTCTTCAATGACGGAACTGAAGATAGGGCATGTTGTGATGGGGACAACGGCGGCATCATATTCCCGGAAAGGAGAAACCCTTTCCCGCATTCCGGGAACGATTTCACCGTCCTTTTCACCGAAGGCAAGCTCAACCTTGTTCCTGTAAAGATACTGATCCGGCGAGGGCATAATCGGCAGCACCTCGATGCGATCGATATCGATGCCGCCTATCCTCTTCAGTGCCTGCCGGAGATAGTTCTCCTTCAGCTCAAGCTGTTTTCCGTAAGCGAGATCCTGTAATGTGCAGCCGCCGCAGACACCAAAGTGCCGGCATACCGGATCTGTCCTGAAGGGCGACGGCCCTTCAACGGCCTCTATCGCGCCGTAGGCAAAACCTTTGCTTTCCTTCGCTATTCTTATACGGACGATGTCGCCGAAGACGCCGCCGGGCACGAAGATGACCCTGCCGTCCTTTTTCGCAACGCCGTAGTTGTTAGGGAAAGCAATATCGATGATTTCGACTGATAGTTGAGTCATGATAAGTCACCAGCCATGAGCAATACATCCGTAAGGCGTAAGGGGAAACTGCAGCAGAGAGCCGAGAGCAAAGAGCGAAGGGTTTTTATTATATCGTCATTGCGAGCGTAGCGCGGCAATCTCATACAATAGATTACCATAGATCGCCACGTCGCTCCGCTCCTCGCGATGACAATAAAGAATGAAGCTCCTCGCGATGATGATAAAGAATGAATCTCCTCGCGAGGACTCACGGGTGTCCCGCTGCACTTCATGCCCTTTGCACTATGCTTTAATCCACTCACGATTTACGCCTTGTATGTTATATGTATGCTTCACTCCATCCCCCTGTATGAGTATACTGTATCCAGTATCGAGCGACCGGCATCCAGTATCAGATTTGCAGTTTACTATATACTATATACGATATACTATTCACCGCTCTTTTGCGATTCACGGGTTTTTTGTCCCACCGGGAATGATACCGTGAACGTTGTCCCTGATTGAAAACAGTCCTCATCGGTTGCACAGTGAGGACACCGGGATATGTCGCCGGGGCAGAGGTCCTGGTCAGTGGGGATGAACCTGCACCGTGTACTTGCGAGCGAGATATCGAAACCGAATCGTTTTGCGTAGAACTTCATCTGGAGAAGTTCAAGCCCCTTTCCGCCTGCGCCAAAATCATAGGGTCTTTTTGAAGAATACATCTCAGTGTCTTTTGTGTGGAAAAGCCCGTCAAAGAGATACTGCTGATTGTCGGCGGTTATTCCCACACCGGTATCGGTAACGCGCAGGAGCGCCCTGTCACCCTGTTGCTCTGCGGTGATCCTTATTTTCCCTCCGTCAGGGGTGTTTTCGATAGCGTTCTTGATGAGACCTTCCCCGATATCTTTTATGATGACAGGATCCATAAAGATGAAGAGGTCGTTTTGTCCCTCAACTTCAAAGTGTATGGCCCTGTGTGCTGCCGAATGTTTCGCCTTCTCAACGATGGAGAGGATGAATGAATAGAGGTCGATTAATTGGAAAGAGAAGGTGCTTCCGGCCGTGTACTGGTTCATCCATTCTTTAACAACGTTCCAGTGGGTGCGGATGTTCTGAGGGATGTCGGACAAACCTTCTATCCTTTGCCAGAGACGCTCCAACTCATCGAGGGTCGCCCCTGCCTCAAGTTCCTGAGAGACGATGAAGATCCTGTCCGTCTCTTCTGAAATATTGAAAAGCCGTTCCAGGTTCCTCTCGAGGGACTCCAGGAGACCTTTTATAACCGGGTACGATTGGGTATTGTCAAGTTTGCGTTTTAAAAGCCTTATGTTGCCCTGTATGACCGAAAGGGGGGTTTTTAGTTCATGTGAGATATGATCCACTGCCTTGGTCTTTGCCATGTTCAGTCTTTCAAGTTCATTGCGTGACCGGATCAGCGCCTCGTGCGCCTGGATCCGTTCGGTGATATCCTCGAAGGTCGTGATATGTTCACCGGTCGCAAGCTGTACGGGAATAAAATTGATGGTTTTCACTGTCCGATCTTTACAGGTCACATCAAAGGTCCTGGACACGGGTTTATGCCCGGACCCGGCATATTTAATGTCGTTGACCCAGGTTGCGACAACCTTCTTCCTGTAAACAGGATCAGGGAAGGCCCTTTTAAACCATTCCCTTCCGTTCGGCACATCATTGAGATCGTATCCGAAAAGCTCTTTGAATTTTGGATTTATGTAAGTGAAGACCCCCTGTGCATCGATCATCGTGATCCCGAAGGGAGCATTGTCAGACAGGGTCCGGAATCTGTTGCGTTCATTCCGCAAGGTTTCTTCAGCTTTTTTGCGCTCGGTAATGTCCCTGAGATAAACGAGATAAACGAATATGCCGCGGGAAGGAATACTGGCGGCTGACACCTCAACAAAGATGGACTTCCCGGTCTTTGTGATACCCTTGAACTCGTATCTTGACGGGACCGGTTCATTTTCATGCCGCCTGTTGTTAATACCGATAAGTTTTTCCTTGTCATCGGGATGGGCGACGAAGGTAACCGGTTTTCCGATGATATCATCAGGGGTATCGTATTCGAACATCTCAACGAATCGTCTGTTCACATACTTATGCTTGTTTTCATGGATGATGGCCACGCCGTCATTGGAGTGCTCTATGGCGGTCCTGTACCGCTCCTCGCTCTCGATGAGGGCTGCTTCGGTCTTTTTCCGCAGGGTAATATCCTGCATCGTCCCTTCATAGTAAAGAAGAGCCCCCCTGTCGTCGCGGACTTCCCGGACGTTTATCAGTATCCACTGGAGGTTTCTGTCCTTCCGGTACATCTGAACTTCATAGTTCTTTACCGCTCCATGCCTGCTGAGTTGACCTATCAGCTCGAAGCCGTCCGCGGGGTTCACATAAAGCTGCCGGGCGATATTCGATATGGACTCGATGAGTTCTTCAGGGGAGTCATATCCGTGGATGCGGGCAAGTGACGGATTGGCGCTGATAAACCTCCCGTCGACACTTGCCTGGAATATCCCCTCTGTTGCGTTCTCGTATATGTTACGGTATTTTTCCTCTGTCTGCCGTAAAACTGTTTCAACATTTTCCCTTTCTGAATCTGTCTTTTCGAGTTCCGTGATGCACTCACGGAGACCGGATATCTCCCGGAGCAGTTCTTCTTTTGTTTTGCCGGTTATTCCCATATAATATCCTTCAAAGAATCATTATAAAATATTTTTGGTATTTTTGAACGGTATAATTGTAAAATATCTCTACCGGATAACAGCAAGGATGTGTCCCTGAAAGGAGAGGATAGTATGAATGGCGCAGAGATACTTTTGAGAACAGCAGTAGAGGGCGGTGTCGGGATCTGTTTTGCCAATGCCGGGACCACTGAGCTGCCCATCGTTATTGCCCTTGATTCAATACCGGGCATCAAGGCGGTCCTTGGTGTCTTTGAGGGTGTCTGCACCGGTGCTGCTGACGGTTATGGGCGGATGACCGGGAAGCCGGCGATGACGCTGCTTCATCTGGGCCCTGGTTTCGCCAACGGTATCGCCAATCTCCATAATGCAAAACGGGCAGGCACGCCTTTACTGAACGTCATCGGCGAACACGCGACGTGGCACCGTGCCGCAGATCCGCCGTTGGCGATGGACATTGAGGCGCTCACCGGCGCCGTTTCAGGATGGCAGAGGACAAACGCGTCTGCCGGAGATATCTCAGGTGACACGGCAGATGCCATAGCCGCTGCTCTTGCGGGGCAGATATCGAGCCTGATCGTTCCCCATAATCATCAGTTGTCGGAATGTCCCGGAACAACGATTGTCAAAACTCAATTTTCCTTTGCCCCTGTCGATAGCCGTGAGATAGAAAGGGTGGAGCAGGTGTTGCGATCCGGCAAAAAGACCGCCATCATGCTCGGCAAAAGGGCACTGCGCAGAAGCGGGCTCCTGGCGGCAGCGAGGATCAAGGCTGCCACAGGCTGTGACCTTTTTACAGAGACCTTTCCGGGATATGTCGAGCGTGGGGCAGGGTTGCCCCGCGTCGCGCATCTTCCCTATTTCCCGGAAGAGGCAACCGCCATGCTTTCCGGATATCAGGCAGTGGTGCTCGCGGGAGCGCATGACCCGGTAACGTTTTTCGGTTACGAGGGCGTTGACAGTTTTATTATCTCCCGGGATCAGGAAAAGATCGAGATCGGTACGGGTGGTCAGGATATCATCGATGTGCTTGAATACCTTGCCGATTCTCCTGGCACATCAAAAAAGCTGACCACGAACGATGATATCTTTGTTCCATCGAAGCCTCCTGATATTCCTGCCGGAGAATTGACAGGTGAGAAGGTCAGCCTTGTGCTGGCGGCATTACAGCCGGAAGGCGCCATTATTGTAGATGAAGGGATCACCACATCATTCCCTTATTATAATCTGTCGGCATCTGCGGCTCCGCATACATTACTGACTATTACCGGCGGCTCCATAGGCTACGGCATGCCGTGCGCGATTGGCGCGGCCCTCGCCTGCCCCGACCGGCCTGTCATCAATTTCCAGGCAGACGGGAGCGCCCTCTATACCGTTCAATCGCTCTGGACGCAAGCGCGTGAAAGGCTCAACGTGAAGACCCTTCTCTGTTCGAACAGGAGCTACCACATCCTCGAGATGGAGCTTGCCCGCGGGGGCATTAGCTCTCCGGGACCCAATATCAGGTCCCTGGTTGGACTCGACGGTCCCGTCATCGACTGGGTCAAGCTCGCGGCCGGTTTCGGCGTTCCCGCCGCATCGGTAAGAACCGCTGAAGACCTTGCCCGGAAACTCGCCGCTGCCCTTGCAGAACCCGGCCCGTTCCTGATAGAGATGATACTGTAGCGATATAGGGAATTGCATTGCCTCCGCTCAATATGTTGTTGCTTAAATATTGTGTTCGCCGGCAATGAACTTGACATCTATACAATATTGACGTACCATATATGGTACGATAAGGAGGTCGCCAGGAATGACAACGTTATCCGCGTCAGATGCAAGAAAACGTTTATATAATCTGGTGGATGAGGTAAAAGAAACCCACGTGCCGGTTCAGATTGTCGGTAAGAGAAATTCTGCCGTTCTTGTCTCCGAGGAAGACTGGAAGGCCATAGAGGAGACTTTGTATCTGACCTCCATACCGGGCATGCGTGAGTCCATCAAGAAAGGTATGAAGACCCCTGTCGGGAAGTGCTCCGGGGAACCGGGCTGGTGAGTTGGCGGCTGGTCTTTACCAGACAAGCCCAAAAAGACGCAAAGAAGATAGCACAGTCCGGTCTCAAGACCCAGGCATCCCGTCTGCTGGACATCCTTCGGGAAGACCCATATCAAAACCCGCCGCCATACGAGAAGCCTGTGGGAGATCTCTCCGGCTCCTGTTCCCGGAGAATCAACATCCAGCACCGTTTGATCTACCAGGTTCTTGACGACATCAAGACGATAAAGATTATCCGGATGTGGACGCATTATGAATAGATCGGCGAAGGCGAGCGAATGTAAGCCGCTGGAGCGTATGAGCGTGTTTGCGGGGAAACGTCCGACGCCGATGCTCATTCCTCCTTATTTGTTCCTTACTTCCCCTGTCTCTGCATCGACCCTTACGACCCAGGAATCTTTCGATGTGCATTGTTTTTCTCTGAGCCCGCGGTGATTGCATCCCTTTTTGATCACCCAGACCGGTTTGTCGGCAACGTGGCCGATGTGAAGATCGTAGGTATAATATTCGTATCCGACCGGCCTGAAACGTTTGTGGCTGTTCGCGATCTCCTCTGCATTGCGGGCGCCGAATCTTATCCTTTCCAGCAATATTGCCGCGCCTCTGAAATTCTGCTCCCTGCCTTTCTGGAAACCTGATTTCGCGCCGGTAATGCCTGCCTCTGCCATCCGGTACGTTATCGACTTACCGCTGCAGATTGTCTCGGTTTTCCTTGAGTCAGGATCTTTGTGCTCCTTCACTGAATTACAGAGCACTACCTGGGCCTCCCATATAGCCGACAGACCGTTGTGCCTGTCGAAGCCATCGACCAGAACGGCTGATATCCTTGACACGTAGGGTTTACCACCTGCCCATTGCCGTCCCTCATCTTTTATCCTGTTCCAGAAATCATCAAAGGCAATGCCTTTCAGGTCTTCTCCGCTTTTTAATGATGCCCTTTTTGCGTCGACACTGCAGACCATTATTGCCGCGATAATGACGATCACCGCAAACGATACAATAGACCACGACCTTTTGCCTGTAAGTAGCTTCATAATATTACCTCCCTGATTATTGTTCCTGTTGATAGCATCCCCATATCTATCCTACATCAAAACGGTAACGTCATGCAAAGGGAAATTATTCCTTTAAATTTAGCGTAATATCTCTTATGATAATAGGAGAAGAGACTGTATCGGAATCTTAATCACAGAGGTAAACAGATGGGTGGGAGAAAAAAGAAAGATGGGACTGTTAAGAAAGGCCCTGATCGCGTTAGTTCCAACATGCTCGAATCGCATAAGATGGCCATCGTGGGACAGCTTTTCCGCGGGATTGCCCACGATATGAAGAATCCTCTTTCGGTAATATTACAAGGCTCAGAGTTTCTGGGATGTTCCGAAACCCTCGATGATTCAGCGAAAAAGATCCTGGGGATGATAAAGAACGCGGCCTCCAAGATCGACGTCATGATAGAGAATATCCTGGGTTTTGCCAGACTTGCCGCGGGCCAGGCGCAGGTAACCGATATCAGAACACTTATCGATGAAAGCCTTGTCCTGCTGGGACCGCAACTGAATACCGGGTTTGTACAGGTAGCACGTGATTTTCCTCCATCTCTGCCGGGATGCAAGGTAAACAGGAGCGAAATCAGGCATGCCCTTGTAAGTATACTGATGAACGCGGCAGACGCGATCCCGGAGGACGGGATCGTATCGATAGAGGTGAGGCAGGTTCTCTACGAGTCGGGAAAGGACAGCGTGGCCATCATGGTTACTGATAACGGGTGCGGCATTCCGGAGGATAACCTGGGCCGGATCTTTGAGGTTTTTTTTACAACAAAGAAAGACCAGGGAAGAATTGGGCTGGGTCTTGCTGTCGCCCGTGATATTATCGAAAGGCATAATGGGCGCCTCAGCATTGAGAGCAAGGAGGGGAAGGGCACAAACGTGTTGATCGTGTTGCCGACAGAGTGAGGGCGAACAGTGATGGCAACGTGATGAGAAGGAAGACCCCGACAGCATTGTCTGCCTGACAAGGGGAAGGGGGGCATGAATGATGAAAAAGAGGATCCTTATTATCGACGACGAGAAGGATTTCTGCAGGGTCGTGAAGCTCAACCTCGAACGGACAAAACACTACGAAGTGCTCTTCGCTACCGACGGCAGGTCCGGCATGGAGATTGCCAGGAAACAAAGTCCGGACCTTATTCTCCTTGATATCAGGATGCCCGGGATGAGTGGCGGAGAGATCGCCGAAGAATTGCTTGATGATCCGTCGACAGGCAATATACCGATCATTTTTCTCACAGCCCTTGTGAAAAAGGATGAGGTTGCAAGGCAGAGCGGTTACATCTCGGGGCACCCGTTTATTGCCAAGCCTGTTACCGCGCAGGACCTCATCAAACGGATCGAGGAAGAAATGAACGTGATAGGTGAGAAAACCCGTGATTCGTAATTAGATGAAACCGGTTTGTTCTGCTTTTCATTTCACGTTTCACTTTTCACATTTCACGATGTTTTATTTTTATCGATGTTCCTGTTTCAGAAGCCCCAGCGCCTCCCTGATAAGCTGCCTGTTTTTCGGATTGTTGTATTGGATGAGTGCGCGGTGCATCTTTCTTTCGCGGAATGTCTTTGCCGTATAGACCCGCTCACCGGTATAAGGATCTTTTTCAGTATAGTAGATTGCCCCGGACAGGGTGAGGGGCAGGGGCATAAAATCCTGGATCTGCTCCGGATGGATATTCCGCTTTTTAAGATAGGTGGCGAGTTTCAGGGCGTCTGACAGAGTGGCGCCAGGATGAGCGCTGATAAAGTAATTGACAAGATAGAGATTTTTTCCGGTCTTTCTTTTTGTTTCTTCAAATCTCTTTACGAATTGTTCATAGATATCGAAGGACGGTTTGTTCATGATCTTCAGAACATGCTCGACACAATGTTCAGGGGCCACCTTCATCTGGC
>JAQTNJ010000048.1 GCA_028713955.1 Syntrophorhabdaceae bacterium | reverse complement strand
ATTGCCCAGGCAAAGACCTTCAACGAGGCCCTTTCGATCACGGGGATCGTGATCACGAAACTTGACGGGACCGCAAAAGGCGGATTCCTTCTCCCCATCGCCCATTCCCTGAAGATACCGGTGCGGTTTGTCGGGGTAGGCGAAAAGATCGACGACCTTATTCCCTTCAGCGCAAAAGACTTTTCAAGAGCCCTCTTTGAATAAAGGCAAGAAAATACAGGTTAAGGCTGAGGTTGAGCAAAAAGCCAAACGTAATACACTCACCGGATAGTTCTGTAGTCTTATCATTGTTGTCAAAACAAAGCGTATTGTCATTGCGAGCGAAGCGCGGCAATCTCATACAATAGGTCACCACAGATCACCACGTCGCCTTGCTCCTCGTGATGACAAGCTGTTCTATTTTTCCCAGTATCGAGTATCCAGTATCAAGCTCTCTGCTCTCTGCTCTCTGCTCTCTGCTCTCTGCTCTCTGCTCTCTGCTCTCTGCTCTCTGCTCTCTGCTCTCTGCTCTCTGCTCTCTGCTCTCTTCAGGACAAATCCCCGCCAGGAGTTTTTCTTCTCCATCCTCAATAACGTCAGAGAATGAAAAAGCGAAAGGGCTTGCTTTGTGTCCTTTCCCAGTATGCCGGAGATGATGACGGTGCCTCCGCGCTTCGATAGTTTCATAATATGCTGCGCGTGATCTGAAAATGTCCTGATGTCGAGGTTTGCAAGAACGATATCATACGCGCCTTTTATATTCTCCAATCCCGTGCAGATAAAACGGATGTTCGTTGCATCGTTGAGCGACGCATTCTTTTTCGCTGATTCTATTGCGTCTTTGTCATTGTCTACGGCGGTAACCCTTTTCGCGCCTTTGAGGGCCGCATAGAGGGAGAGTATCGCCGAGCCGCATCCGAGGTCGAGGACCTCTTTTTCTCCTATATCCGTATCTTTCATCAGCCTTATCATGATCCTTGTTGATTCGTGCCTCCCTGTCCCGAAGGCCATGCCCGGCTCAATGATAATCGTCTTCTTATTTTCCCTGCGCTTGTTCCATGGCGCAGCAACAATGACATCCTCTATACTGATCGGCTGAAAATATCTTTTTGTCAGTTCCGCATAATCCTGGTCCCTCTCCTGCACGATCTTTATCTCGTATACCCTGATGCCTGATCTTTTGAGGAGATCCTGAAAAACGCCCGCATCTTCCGGGTAGGCCTTGATGACGGTCTTGTTCCTTGCCTCCTCGATCCAGAGACCACCCGACAGGCACTCGCCGTAGATCTCTTCGGGGAGCAATTCTTCAGACCCCTTCTTAACAGATATCTCTATGCGCTGCCTGTATTGCCGTTCCTTAGATTGCATTTGGTTGTTTCACGCGTGGGGATAGAGTATGCCGCCGGTGTTGCTCACGTCATAGCCTGTAAAATCGCTTATGCTGTTTACAAGCCGCTGCTGCTCAAAAAAGGAGAGGAAGGACTTCACTTGAACGCTGTGAAAATGGTCTTCAGGAATGACCATGTCAAAGCGTTCGTTAAAGAGGGGAATGAAATCGAGGCCAAGGATATTGGCAATGTAGCGTATGCCAGGCGCGCAGTCGCCATTGCCTCCGAGGACCCGCAGCCCGGCCTCGATGTGGGATCCGACCTCCCGGTCATACCCCTTGATGTGATCCGGCGCAATCTTTGCTTCCCCTATAAGGAAATCGAAGAGCAGCCTTGTTCCCGAGCCCTGGTTTCTGTTTATATACGCTACGTCATTGCCAGCGATATCCTTCAGCGAGCCTATCCCTTTGGGGTTTCCCTTCTTTACAAAAAGCCCCTGCTCCCTGAAGAAGAGCTGGACCACCACATAGCCCTCCGCCGAGAGATAGCGGTCCATGTACGAAAGGGTGTATGCCCTTTTTTCGACATCGAGGATATGTACGCAGGACATGGTTGCGGCATTTTTTTTGAGTATCTTCAGCCCATTGATGCTGCCTACGGGTGCGTAGAATATGACTCCTTCCCTTTCGTTGTTATAGATGTCGATCATCTTCCGAAGGAGATGGTCGTCGCTGCCGGCGATGAGAATCACCTTTTCCCTCTCGGTGCTTTCTAAAATCCATCGGTTTATCAGTTCCTTTGTGAATGCTATCTTGCCGCCTATCTTCAGGTGCGGTATCCTGGATTCCTGAACGAGCCTATAGAGCTTCTTTTCGTTGATCCTCAAATAGCTTGCCAGTTCTTTCGCTGAAATAATCTCCATATTTTTTAAGTATATAGGAAAAGCAAAGGATTTTCAAACCCCATGTATTATTATAAATTGTTAGTATCGGTAATATTTAGTTATTATAATGGTATTTTATTCTTGAATATTCTTGTCTGTTTGTTTATTTTAATACCAATATTACACAATTCATTAAGGAGGGTACGCGTGAAATACTGGGTTTGCATCTTTTTGCTGGTCGTTTCATTAACAAGTCCCGTGTTGTGCCAGGCCGAAAGCGATAAGTTTATTTTACTGTCGAGCACAATAGGACCGATAGATTCCGGCATTGTGGGTCTCCTGGAGGACCAGTTCGAAAAAGAAACCGGAATACGGGTACGGCACGTTGGTGCAGGAACAGGGGCGGCAATGAATATCGCGCGGAAGGGCAATATCGACCTCGTGATGGTTCATGCCAAATCCCTGGAAGAAAAGTTCGTAAATGAAGGGTTTGGAACAGAGAGGACCGACCTGATGTATAACGACTTTGTTATTGTCGGCCCTGCCGATGACCCTGCCGGCATCAAGGGGATGGGCGATGCAGCGGCTGCACTGAAAAAGATTGCCGGAAAAGGATCGCTTTTTGTGACAAGAGGAGATAAATCAGGAACCCATGTCGCTGAGATGACCTTGTGGCAAAAGGCAGATGTAAAACCGTCCGGCAATTGGTATGTTGTGTATGAAAAAGGTTCGGAAGGAAACATGGCAACGCTTCTCTATGCTGACCAGAGAAAGGCTTATGTTGTCATTGACCGGGCAACCTTTCTTGCGCTGAAAAAAGATATCAAACTCCCTATACTGGTTGAAGGAGATAAGGCATTGCTGAATTACATCACTCTCATACCGGTCAATCCTAAAAAATTCAGCAAGGCAAATTACGAAGGCGCAATTGTATTTGTAAAGTGGCTTACCGCTCCGGATAAAGGACAGGCGATTATAAAGGATTTCGGGAAGGGCAAATACGGAAGTCCGCTCTTTTTCCCTAATTCAAAGGAGTGGAGAAGATCCCAGGGTATGAGTCAATAAAAACAAGAAAGGAGGACCATTATGAAAAAAATAACACACGCATTTATCGCCCTCATTGCATTGGTTTTCGTATCATCGTTTCTGGTTGTACCATCCGTTGATGCGCAGCAGAAAAACATCATCCTGGCAACGACAACGAGCACGCAGGACTCGGGGCTCCTCGATGTCCTGATCCCCATCTTTGAGAAAAAGACCGGCTATTTCATGAAGACCATTGCCGTCGGTTCCGGGCAGGCCATGGCAATGGGCCAGAAGGGCGAGGCCGATGTCCTGCTCGTGCATTCCCCCGCTGCAGAAAAGAAATTTGTGGCAGATGGTTATGGCATTAACAGGCGGCTTATAATGCACAACGATTTTGTTATCGTCGGGCCGGCGGCAGACCCCGCAAAGATCAAGGGGATAAAGTCCGCGACAGAGGTTTTTAAGAAGATCGCCGCCGCACAGAGTCTTTTTCTTTCGAGAGGGGACAACTCCGGAACCCATTCAAAAGAGAAATCCATATGGAAGACAGCCGCGGTCAAATACGAAGGTGAAAAGTGGTATCAGCAGACCGGACTCGGCATGGGACAGACGCTGAATGTTGCCTCTGAGAAAAGGGCCTATACGCTCGCTGACAGGGGAACATACCTTGCCCTCAAGAAAAGGCTTGACCTCGACATACTGGCGGAAGGCGACGCGATCCTTCTCAATATCTATCATGTGATCGAGGTAAATCCGGTAAAATTCCCAAAGGTCAATACCCCCGGTGGAAAGGCATTTGCAGACTTCATGGTATCCGGGGAAACACAGGGCATCATCAAAACCTTTGGTGTGGAGAAGTTCGGTTCACCGCTTTTCTTCCCTGACGCCGGAAAGAAAGTTGAGGAGCTGGGGAAATAAACCGTATATCAGTTGATGTGAGAAAGCGTTTATGCGGAAAACATAAAGAGTTAATATGTTGACGCATTATCGCATCGACGCATACACGCTTTCTCGGGGGCGTTAGAATGGACCTGATCTTTGAAGGGATAAAAAAGGCATTCATGCTTCTTGTAACCCTCGATCAAGAAGTCCTGAATATTACCTTTCTGTCTCTCAAGGTATCCGGCATTGCTACTATTATCAGTATTCTTATCGGTGTGTCTACAGGAACAGTGATTGCCCTCAACCAATTCCCGGGGAAAAGGATCGTCGTAAGCCTCGTGAATACCGGCATGGGACTCCCTCCTGTTGTTGTCGGTCTTTTTGTGACCATCTTTCTCTGGCGCAACGGTCCTTTCGGGTTTCTCGGCATCTTGTATACCCCCCTGGCAATTATTGTCGCCCAGGCTATCATTGCGACACCGATCGTGATGGGTATTACCGTTGCCGCAATGCAGCAGCTCCCGAAAAAACTCCGCCTTCAGATCCTGGCCCTCGGTGCAACACGCCTGCAGATGGTCTGGATGCTCATAAAAGAGGCGCGGCTTTCTCTGCTTGCAGCAATAATGGCAGGGTTTGGAGGGGTCATATCCGAGATCGGCGCTTCCATTATGGTCGGCGGCAACATCAAGGGATACTCGCGGGTACTAACAACAGCGACCGTCATGGAGACAAGCAGGGGGAATTTCGATGTCGCTATCGCGTTGAGCATCATCCTGCTTTTGCTCGCGTATTTTATCAATCTTATTCTCACACATATCCAGCAGAAGGAAAGGCCAAGATAAATGCAGCTTGATCGCTGATAGCTGACAGCAAAAAACAATGGATCAGACGATGCCCATACTGGAAGCCAGGAGCCTGTCCGTGGAAAGAGCGGGGACGAGGTTGCTTGATATTCCGTATCTCAATGTTGAGGACGGCGAGGTGCTTTCCCTTATAGGGCCTAACGGGGCAGGGAAAACAACACTCCTTGTCACCCTTTGTCATCTGTTCAAATATTTCTCAGGCAATATCGTATTCAAGGGAAAGCAGGTGGGCAATGAACTGCCCGCCGGCCAATACCGGCAAAAGATCGCCATGGTTTTCCAGGAACCTCTTTTATTCAATGCGACTGTTTTCGAAAATGTTGCGGCAGGCTTGAGATTCCGCAAGATCGGAAGGCGGGAGATTGAAGAAGCCGTGAAAGAGAATCTCGAAAGGTTCGGCATCAGCCGGCTCGGTGACCGGTCCGCGAGAACACTTTCCGGGGGAGAGGCACAGAGGACAAGTCTTGCCAGGGCCTTTGCAGTGAAGCCGGATATCCTTTTGCTTGATGAACCTTTTTCCTCTCTCGACCCGCCTACCCGTGAATCGCTGATCGATGACCTTGAGAAGATATTAAACAGTTCCGGGACGACCACGATATTTGCCACCCATGACAGGATCGAGGCGCTCCGCCTCTCGGACAGGATCGCCGTAATGAACAAAGGGAGGATCCTCCAGATAGGCGCGCCTGACGATGTGATGAACCACCCTGCTGATGAATTCGTTGCCTCTTTTGTAGGGGTGGAAACCATCCTGAAGGGGGATGTTATTGAAAAAAAGATGGGCATCGTGATAGTTTCCGTAACGGGACGGGAGATAGCAGTCATCGGAGACTATGATATCGGCGAGAGCCTTATCCTCTGCATCCGTCCTGAAAACGTTACCCTCTCGATAAATACTTCAAAAACCCTTACCAGCGCCCGGAACATATTCCCGGGGACAATCGAGAGGATAGTCCCCATGGGGCTTTTCAAGAAGGTAGAGCTCAATTGCGGATTTCCCCTTGTTGCCTATATAACACACGACTCAATCAATGCGTTATCGCTCTGTGAAGGAGCGGATGTCGCAGCCTCCTTCAAAGCCACCGCAATCCATGTGGTAAAAAAATAGCGTGAAAGGTGAAGGGTGAAGGGCAATAGGTGATAGGCAATAGGCCGCAGGGCGTGGTGCAGTGTCATTGCGAGCCCGCAGGGCGTGGCAATCTCATACAATTAAGTGCCTTAGACACGATTTACGCCTGACGGGTGTCTTGCCTTTATCGGCATATTCATTTGTCTTTGATATACTCGTCCTGTTAGAATAGTGCCATGAAAAACAAGACAAAGATACTTGTCGTTGAAGACAACATACGTATGCTGAAAGAGGTTGCCAACCTCCTCACTTCAGCCGGCTATGAGGTGAGAGAGGCGACAACAGGAAATGAATGCCTGCAGATGATCTCCGGGGACAAACCGGACATCGTGCTGCTCGACGTCTATCTCCCTGATACGCTCGGGTACGATGTGTGCAGACAGATCAAATCAACACCGGGGCTTGAAGGCGTGTGCGTAATCTACCTTTCATCCACACCTGCGACGGATGAGATGAAGATGACAGGTTTTGATGTCGGCGCTGACGATTACATTATCAGGCCTGTAAGTGATAAGGAACTCCTCGCCCGTATCAGGGTAATGGAACGGATACACATAACGGAGAAGAAGCTCAGGGAGTCGGAAGAGCGATACCGGATCGCCATTGAATACTCCAATGACGGCGTTGCCATTATCAAAAACGATCAATACCGCTACGTCGACCAACGCTTCTTGAAGATGTTCGGGTTATCAGGCAGGGATGAGGTTGCAGGGAGCCATGTATTACTTATTGCGCATCCGGACGAAAGGGAGAAAATGGCCGAGGCTATAGGCGATTGGAAAAAGGGTTTACAGGAACCACGATTATATGAATTCAAGGGGATACGAAAAGACGGGACGATACTGTATGTTGAGGCCTCCATTACTCATATGATGCATGATGGTGAACTGGCGGTCTTAACCTTTCTCAGGGATGTTACCGAACGCAAGGAGGCAGAAGAAACGATCAGGCAACTGGCCTACCATGATGCCCTGACAGGATTGCCGAACAGGATACTCCTCCATGACCGTCTCACCATCGCAATGGCCCACACCGGGCGCACCGGCAGGAAGCTGGCGGTAATGATGCTCGACCTTGACAAGTTTAAAGAGGTGAACGATACGATGGGACACAACGTGGGGGATCTTTTACTGCAAGCTGTGGCAAAAAGGCTGACCAGGGCCTTGCGAAAACATGACACTGTATCCCGTTTGGGCGGAGATGAGTTTACCGTGGTCATTCCAGAGGTTATTGGCAAGGATGATGCGACAAGGCTCGCGCAGAAGATCCTCAATATTTTTCAAACCCCCTTTGAGATAGAACAATATATGATCTCTATCAGTACAAGTATAGGTGTCGCTCTCTTCCCTGATGACGGCAATGATATCGAGACATTGATCAAGCATGCGGATATCGCGATGTACAGCGCGAAGCAGTCCGGCCGGAATCAGTACCGGCACTTCACCGAAGACTAAGGAAGAAAGTAAGGATGAAGGACGTGGGACGAGGGACGAAAGGACAGTTACGTCCAGGCGAAGCGAACGTCCAGGCGAATCCCCAATGGCGGGATAATCGGTATCAGGATTTGATATTGAGGGAATCCTGATAGACGATCCTGCCGCCGACCATCGTCAGCAATGCCTTTGTGTCCTTTATCTCATCAGTGGGGATGGTATAGAAATTCCTGTCCCATACGACCAGGTCTGCCTTCTTCCCTTTTTCGATAGAGCCGATCTCTTTTTCCTGGAACCCGGCGTATGCGCTTCCCATTGTCTGCATTCGTAAGGCATCTCTCACCGATATTGACTCTTCCGGGGTGAAGTGGTAGCCGCTTTTCGTGGTCCTTGCCGCCGCCTCCCAGAGGGCGTACTGGGGCTGCCAGAGGGAAAATGCCGGTGGGTCTGCCCCGATGGCGACAGGGATCCCCTGCCCCATGTATGATCTCAGCGGGAAGACCCTTTGACCTTTCAAGCCTCCCATCTTGTCTCCCCACGGATATAACCACTGGGGATGTGTGGAGATCACCACACCAAGACGCCTGATGCGCTCTAAGGCGTTCGTTTGCGGGCATATAGCATGTTCGATACGATGCCGGCAATCCGCTCTGGGCTGTGCTTTGAGCGCTTCCTCGAAGGCATCGAGCATCACATCGACCGCCTTGTCCCCGACTGCATGAACGCTTACCTGCTGACCTGCCTGGTGGAAGAGCTTTACCATCGAATGGAGATCTTCCGTAGAATGTAATGTAATGCTCCGCTCGCCCCGATACCATAAAGAGGTTGGGCCCCCGCCATCAATGGCGATCTTCATGCCGCCCCATACCCTGGCAAATCCTTCAGGCTTATCCTTTTTATATTGGATCACCTCGGCAAAGGGCGAATCAGGCCTGGGAGTTTGTGACCGAACCAGCTCCCGCACCGCAAAGGACGCCTCGCGGATGCTCGGTATGTAGGGCCATATCCTGACCCGTACGGGCAGGTCTCCGGATAGCGCCTGTCCGAAATAAACACCCGCATGCCTGTTGGCGCTCACCTCCGACATGTCAAAAAAGTTGTCGTGTACCGTTGTGACGCCGTCCCCGGCATAAAGCATGGCAGCATGATGGATGTTTTTATTGATCTCTTCATTGCTCAAAGGAGGGGCGATCTTCCGTACAAGGTAGAGCGCCGGGTAGTGGATAAGGAGTCCCGTGGGTTCCCCGTTCGGCCCTTTCCGAACCATCCCTCCTGGCGGGTTTGGCGTAGACCTGTCAATGCCGGAGACCCTCAGGGCATAACTGTTCGCAAATCCCCACTGACCTCCGGTGTGAACAGCAAGCACAGGATGCTCCGTCGTTATCCTGTCGAGGTCACGACGGTTCATAAATGCGAGGTCATTGCTCTCAATGCCCCAGCCTGAAATAAATCTTCCCGGGGGCGTTTTTTTCGCCCTTTCTAAAAATCGTTCGAGGACCTCCTCTTTGGTCTCCAGACCCTGTAGCTTGACCATATTGCGTTCCCTGGCACCAAAATGGGGGAGATGGCCGTGGGAGTCGATGAGACCCGGCGTCAGCGTCCTGCCTGCGAGGTCAATCACCTTCGTGGTGTTCCCGATATACCGCGAGACCGCCTCCTTTGTCCCTGTCTCGAGGATCGTCCCGTTCCGTATTGCCACGGCCTGGGCAATCGAGTCAGACCTGTCCACAGTAATCACTGTTCCGTTCACGAATACCGTATCGGCGGTCGGCACTGAGGATTCAATACGCGTAACCCCTGTGAGCACGCCTGCGGTAGCGACGGCGCCGATCTTGAGAAAATCTCTCCTCGTAATCCTCTTTTGAGGTTTTTCACTCATAGTATCTTTATTCTACCATTAATAGCAGATAAATGAAATGCACGGTCCCCGCAGTTTCACGAAACAAAGTCTGTTCGAAGTTCAACGTTCAACGTTAAAGGTTAAAGCTTTCCGGCAGAGAAAATTATTGAAATGGCACCCCCAGTTTCTGCGATGTACTTCCTGAAGTTAATAAGCGGGTAAATCTAAAAATGTGATATGTTTCATGTGGTAATCCATTCAATCTCATCTCTTTGCACAAAAGACCATAAAAAAAGTATATTGGCTTTTTCTATGTAATATCAGTAAAAATCATTTAACGTCACCATTCATACTGAATTATGGGGAAAAGTGATGAATATTTTGATTGATTTTTCTTTTGCCTGGTATATCATCTAAGAAAAAACCAAGTTGGTATATTAATTTTTGGCGTAAGAATATGAAAAAGAAAACAGAAGATATATTTCTCGACGATGAGTTTAGCCAGGATGCTGTAAAGGATGTTGAGCTGTTCCTTGGGTTTGAGGAAGGCACATTCGATCATATCCCCCACTACTGTCGTGAGGAGGCCCTAGAAGCATTACTTCACGTTAGAAAAATGGAGGAAGAGCATTTGTTCAGACCCGGACTGTACTATGCTGTTCTGTCTGATCTCTGTCGTGCAACACAAGCATCTTTGGTCCTCGGAAACGATATCAGCAGGAAGAGAATTGAAACGTTTATTCTCACATGCGTAGATGCACTTGGACACATTGAGACTACAAACTACCACCTTTTCCTACGTGAGATTGGCGACGCAGTCCTTCTTCTTTTTTCATCTTTTGAGGATGCTTACCTATGGTGGCGCACTATGCACTCGTGGCTTGAAGGTAGAAACAAGATGTGGACTAATGAACTTGACCTCTCGAGGTCAGAATTGAAACATTTCAAACTTGAGGCTAAGACAATCATTCATGCAGGCGAAATCGCTTATTCTGGCACAAACATCCCCGTATCAGCCGCAATCAACCAAGTGTTCAAGGTAGAGAAAGAATTCAAAGCTAATGAGCTCGGTATAACTCACCACGCCCTGGCCTGCGCACGCCCTGTACTTCGGACACTCAAACTACGTCATTGCCTACGGGGCAATGTTACACTCCCCGGAGACAAAGAACCCCTTGGCGTCTATTTAATCGACAACTATGAAAAGACTCTTCGCGAACGGAGGCGATATTTCCATAAATTTGCAGAGAATCGAAGGCGCCAACAAGACAATCCGCCGGACCCTCGTTCCTCGGGCCGGTGATCTTTTCGTTATTTTAAGTGATAATGGATAAAATAAAAACTGGATGCGAGGACAGCAAAGTGGGTGCCGCAGAAGAGTTATTCACACTTCTAAAAGCGGCCAGATAATCCGAAGGCGAGAGCAGAGGCGATAGGTTGTGGGAAGAAAAACCAAAAACGCCCGCAAGATCAAGATAAAGAGGACGACGAGCCACGCCGAACGTGAACCGGTATGGTTGGTTGAATATTATAACAGAGCATTCACATTGTTCCATCGGGACTACGCACAGCGGTTGGAACCAGCAGAATCTGTACATCCGATTCGTGGTCGGTTTTGGCAGTACGTACCTGAAGGGTTTTATGGTCAAAGCAAATCTATTGAACTTCTTCAAACATACCTTAAAGTTCTGGAAAGAGAAATAGTTTCTGTTTTCGGATCACATTCGGTTGCATACTGGTTACACACGTATAGACGCCTGTCTCCAGGTCCAATTGGGAAAGACCGGCGACCTCAATCTATAGGATTAACGAGGGCGGCATTTGAAGCAGCGTTTCAAAAATACGGCCTGATCCAACTGTGCAATAGTATTGGCGACAGCGAAGAAGTAGGCATAGCCAAGGTTCTGAATGGACTTCTTCTGGCGAAGGGATTTAAGCCCGAAAGAGAATGTGTCGAGAATTCCCATCAACTCGTCTTGACCGATTTTACCTCTCAAAATTTGGCAGAACTCTACATCGCAGAGAGGTTGGCCTATGAGATTTGGCGCACTGGGGCCATGCTTCGAATAGTTGGCAAGGGCGTAAGTATTGTTGTATCCGGTCCTCCCTCCTATGTTAATGACGACCGTACTCCTGAACTGAATTATCTCGTAATGCATCATGATGACCGTGACCACGAGTCGGATAGTTCATCCATTGGTGTCTGTTACAATAAAGTTGAGAAGGGCAAAGGCGCAGTCTTCTTGCCGATCTACAATTTAACGGGGATAGAATCCACCACATTTGATCCATTCGTTAGTAGGTATATGAATAAGCAAGTCACCGTTGTGGGCGGAACGTATAATTTCATTTGGATTCCGTTTAACTTGAGATCATATAGGCAGGCTCATTTGCCTTTTGCGCAAGCCTTCGAAAAAAAGAACCGTGTTTCGCTGGATATAGTACTCCTTACAGTAGCTGCTTTGTCCGCTTGGGCATTCGAGAAATGGGCAAATGAGTATCGGTACTTTTTAAAGCTATGGCAACGGGCGTACATGGGGCCCGATCGTATCGATGACATTAAACAGGTAATAGCTCATTATATTCCTCGCGCTGCCCAAATCCTAAACATTGATTGTGGAGATATATCTCCGGATGACGTCGACCGAGGATTCTCCTTTTGGGACCTGATGTCTAATCCGTCGAGAACCGTCATGGATATGGTCTATTCTGGCCCACACCAAATATTCCTGCCGTGCGGAAAAACGCAACGCTTTATAGACTATGCTTGGATCTTAAGACGGCTTTATGATCTTTTTGTAGGTGTTTCTATTCCCGATCAGAACTTTAAGGGTGATGCGCTGGAACTTGCTATTGGAAGGGACAGCTCTTTACTACCAAAAAAACGGTGCCAAGAGAAGGAAGGTACTTCGAGGCAGATCGACTTTGCTGCCAAAGTGGGTGCTTATTTAGTCATTGCCGAATGTAAGGCGGTAGGACGGTCTATAGCATATGATAGAGGCAAACCAGAAGCCATAAAGTACCGACAGACTAATGTGGTAGAAAGGGTTCTTGCTGAGGCCGATGAAAAAGCCCAATGGCTTGCTAAACACCCGGTAGGGACCAATTACGATATATCCCAATATAAGGGAATTGTCCCCGTCGGAGTCAGCCCATTTGTTGAATGGATACCATCCCTTGATCCACACTTTTGGCTTCAGGATGGGATTCCAAGAGTTATGACGCCGTATGAGTTTACGGACCTATTAAGCAAAAACGACGTGGTCGATCGCGCATACAATAGGATCATGATTAGGTAAGTTTGGTCTCGTATCACCCGTTCGACTCAACTTGTACATAGACTCTCTTTCAATCCGTAATCATTGCTTATTCAAAAGCACGTGACTCCATACTTTGTAGGTGGAAGAGGTAACTTGTGCCGATTCGGATTAGTTTAGAAAACATCGACTATTCACCGCCTTTACCCCAAATACATCACCCGTAGGGCATCGGTGCCGGGCTTTCCTGTAGCAAACCGTCGTGAGGCGAGGAAGCTCGGTCTTTTGCGAAGCAAAAGTTCCGAAGCCGAACGCGAGCGAATGTAAGCCGCTGGAGCGTATGAGCGTGTTTGCGTGGAAAGTCCGGCACCGATGCCCGTCCCGCCTTCCAGAACAAAAAACCTTGATTAACCGTGTATTATGCAGTAATTTTAAGCTGATCACTGAATGCCGTTCGTCATAAGGAGTCGCAATGCTGTTCTCGAAGATGTTTATCCCCACGGTAAAGGAAGACCCGAAAGAGGCTGAGGTGATAAGCCACAGGCTCATGCTCCGCGGTGGTTTCATCAGGCGCCTTTCATCGGGCATCTATACGTGGCTTCCTCTTGGCCTGAAGTCGCTGCGGAAGGTAGAGCGGATCATACGCGAGGAGATGAATAAAAAGGGTGCACAGGAGATACTTATGCCCGGCGTCCAGCCGAAAGAGCTCTGGGTCGAAAGCACGCGATGGGAGAAATACGGAAAGGAACTGCTCCGTTTTAAGGACAGGAGCGACAGGGAACTCTGCCTCGGTCCCACACACGAGGAGGTCGTCACCGACCTCGTGAGGCGGGAGGTGCGGTCATACAGGGAACTTCCCGTTACCCTCTACCAGATCCAGACAAAGTTCAGGGACGAGATACGCCCCCGTTTCGGCGTGATGCGCGCCCGCGAATTCTCCATGAAAGATGCCTATAGCTTTGATGCCGACGAGGCAGGCGCTGAAAAAAGCTACATGGATATGTACGATGCCTACATGAATATCTTCAAACGATGCGGTCTCCGGTTCGGGGTCGTAGAGGCAGATACAGGGCAGATAGGCGGAAGCTTCAGCCATGAGTTCATGGTCCTCGCGGAGACCGGCGAGGACGTCATCATCTCCTGCGATACCTGCGGCTATGCCGCGAACCTCGAACGCGCAGAGGTAGGTGTTGCGGAAAAGGCCTTCGGCGCAAAGAAAGGCAGCTATAAGCGTGTTGCAACACCCAACCAGAGAAGGGTTGAGGAGGTCGCATCGTTCCTCGGCGTGACAGCGCAGCAGCTCCTGAAAACGATCATCTATAATACGGACAAAGGAACGCTCGGCGTGCTGATACGCGGCGACAGGGAGATAAACGAAACAAAGCTCAGGAACCTCGTTGGTCTTGAATATTGCGATCTCACCGACGAATATACCATCCAGGACGTAACCGGCGGACCGCTCGGATTCTCCGGGCCGATCGGGTTGTCCATCCCGCTTTACGCCGATAAGGACGTAGCGCACATGGAGGATTTCGTCATCGGCGGCAATGAAAAAGACGTGCACGTCATCAACGTCAATACCGGCGATTTCATTGTAAAAGGTTTTTACGACATCAAGGTCGCCGTTGCCGGCGATAAATGCCCGCGATGCAACGGCACGCTCACATCAACGAGGGGCATCGAGGTAGGACACATCTTCAAGCTGGGCCTGAAATACAGCAAGGCGATGAACGCCTCCTTTCTCGACAAGGACGGGAAGGAGCAACTGATGGTAATGGGCTGCTACGGCATCGGCGTCGGCAGGACCCTCGCGGCGGCGATAGAACAGGGCAATGACGACAACGGCATGATCCTGCCCATGGCGATCGCGCCTTTCGAGGTAAATGTCCTGCCTGTCAACAACTCCCATCAGGAAAGTATGGAGCTTGCGGACAGCGTATATAGGGAGCTCCTTGACAGAGGGGTCGATGCTGTAATGGATGACAGGAACGAGAGGCCCGGTGTGAAGTTTAAGGACTGCGATCTCATCGGCATACCGCTCCGCGTGACGATCGGGGAGCGAAACCTGAAGGAAGGCCTCGTCGAGATAAAGATAAGGAACGAAAAGGAATCGCAGAGGATAAAGAAAGAGGATATTGTAGAGAGGGTTGTCGGCTATGTTGAAGAGCTTAAACGTTGGTGAACTGACACCAAAAGACGAGATACACGCGCGGATCAATAAACTGAAAGCAAAGATGGAGGAACAGGGGATCGCCCTCGCGATCATCCTCCAGAATGTTGACCTCTTTTATCTCACCGGTACCATGCAGAAAAGCGTCCTTGCCGTGTCCGTTGACAGAGACCCCGTATTCTTTGTGGAAAAGAGCCTCCAGAGGGCCGCAGAAGAGACGCCCCTTGAGATTACTCCAATCAAGAGAGACAAGGATATAAGAGATATACTGAGCGACCTCGGGATGCTGCGGGGAAGATGCGGCATGGAACTCGATGTCCTGCCGGTAACTGTATTCGAGCGGTGGAAGAACATCCTCGGGTACGATAATGTCGTTGATGTCTGGCCCCTGATACGGGATCTGCGGTTGATAAAGAGCCCTTTCGAGATACGGCAGGTCAAACAATCCGGGGAGATCGTTTCACAGGTCTTTAAAAAGGCAAAAGAGATCATCCATGAAGGCATGCGGGAGGTAGACATCGCCGCCCTCCTTGAATCCGAAGGCAGGATACACGGTCACCAGGGATTTTTGCGGATGAGGGGATTGAACCAGGAGATGATGAACGTATACATTGTCCACGGTCTTTCAGGGACTGTCGTATCGGGCGCCGATGTGCCCATCTCCGGGGCCGGCGTTACTCATGCCATCCCCCAGGGGCCGTCGGTGAACAGGTTTCAGAGGGGCATCCCGCTTCTTGTCGATTACGGCGGCGGGTATAACGGCTACATTACCGACGAAACCCGGACCTTTGCATTAGGGGAATTAAAGGACATCTACCTGAAAGGACATGCGGTGGCGCAGGCGATCATCGAGGAGACGATGGATTTTGCGAAAGAGGGCATCATAGGAACCGAGGTCTTCACGAAGGCGTTCCTCAGGGCAAAACGTGAAGGGCTTGATGAGTATTTCATGGGCTATGGCGAGGGGAAGGTAAGCTTCATCGGCCACGGACTGGGCCTTGAGATAAACGAACTCCCCGTGATCACGCCCCGGCACGATATCGTCCTTCAGGAAGGCATGGTCTTTGCCTTCGAGCCGAAATTTATCATACCCGGCGAAGGCTCAATCGGCATCGAGGTTGATTTTATCGTGAGAAAGGACGGACTGGAGCGGGTAACGGATTCACCGATAGATATAGTGTATGTCTGACATGAAACACGTTCGGAGTTCGGCGTTCGGCGGGCAGAAGAGCAGAAGGTGAGAGGGTGAGAAGAGCAGACATGAGAGAGGACTAATGGATTTAGGAAAGATAGAACCCTTTGAGATATGTTCGATCAGGCCGCCGACGGAGAATTTCAGCCTTACCTTCCGGCTCGCAAGGAACTGCGGATGGAACCGGTGCAGGTTCTGCCCTGTGTACAAAGAGGGTGCAATATTCAGCAGGAGAAGCATCGAAGAAGTAAAACAGGATGTAGACAGGGCAAAAGAACTGGATGACCTGACAATCAGTTACATCCCCGGCGTGTCTTCCCCGGGTGGCGGGGATTATCAGGGGGCGGAACGGCTGATCGCAGAGATAAAGGTCGCACAGGCAAGGGCGGGAAAGGGAGATCCTGCACGGAGGAAAAGGGATTCGCGGACAGAAAAGGGCAAGGGCGGTATCAAGCCCGGTGAAGTCGATGAACGCTCCTCCTGGTTCTCAACCTGGTTTAAAAATGAACCGACGATAGAGGACAGCATATACCATCTCCTTGCCTGGCGGATGCACGGGGCGCAGACGTGTTTTCTCGGCGACTCAGACTCCCTGTTCCTCTCGCCGGATTTTTTCGCGGAAGCGGTGAACTATATCAAGGGCAGGTTCCCCACGCTCAATCGTTTCACCGTCTATGGCAGGACGCGATCAGCAGTTAAAAAAGGGCTGGACGAAATGAAAGCCTTCAGGGCGGCAGGGTTGGACCGTATTCACTTCGGCATCGAAAGCGGGAACGATAGGGT
>JAQTNJ010000047.1 GCA_028713955.1 Syntrophorhabdaceae bacterium | reverse complement strand
ACCATAAAAATCGCTCTTTTCCTGAGATATGGGATTTTGCGCCGTATTCATCGTAGAATGCACTTTACCGGTGAAAAACAAATAGTATAGTAAAAACCAACCCCTTGTCAATGGCAGGCCATGCCTATCACGCATGGTTTTGTGATAATATGCACAAGCAGAACAAAATTGTCAAGACAAAAGGCCGGTTACACAATCAAAATTCTCATTGATTCGTATAACCATTAAAGTTACACTAAAGTGTAACTTGACAAAGGAGGCCCCCATGCGTTTTGCGGGTATTAAAGAGCTCAAACATAAAACTATGGATATTCTCAAAAAATCTAAAAAAGAGGATATTGTCATTACGGCATACGGTAAGCCTGCGGCTATCCTTCACTATATAACAGAGGAAGACCTCGCCGATTACCTGATAGAAAATGACCCTGCATTTAAAGCCAGGATAGAAGAAGCGTACGCAGAATACAGGGCGCGGGGGGGTATAACCGCAGATGCCCTCATAAATAAACTGGGGAAGCGCCGTGGCGTCAAAAGGGGTTAAGGTCATATTCAACCCGTCAGCACAAAAAGAAATGGAATCACTCGAAACGGATGATGCCATCCGGTTTGTAAAGGATGTGGGATCATATCTGGAGATCTCTCCCCTCCCTTTCGGAAAGACAAGGATCAAGAAGTTAACAGGTTTTGACCCGCCCCTCTATAGATTGAGAAGCGGCAATCTCAGTGCATATTATCATATTGTCGTCGGCAAAGTCATAATCCTGGCCATCACCCGCAAATAAGACGGCGATAAGATCTTGAAAAATCCCCCATGGAGATACCAACGGCATTCTCTATAAGGCTTAAT
The DNA here is from genome assembly GCA_028713955.1 of Syntrophorhabdaceae bacterium. Lineage (NCBI taxonomy): Bacteria > Pseudomonadati > Thermodesulfobacteriota > Syntrophorhabdia > Syntrophorhabdales > Syntrophorhabdaceae > Syntrophorhabdaceae bacterium. The sequence continues at coordinate 16,145 of JAQTNJ010000047.1, read as the reverse complement.
AAAAACCCCAACCCGCCCGATCCGTCCCTGATTCTGGTCAATCCGGATCATTTCCGTTGACGCCATCTCCCTGCTTCTGATACACAAACACATACAAGAGTAGATTCATGGGGGGATCATGGACAGCGCTCTCATCACAATACAGAAGAAAGGAAGACGTATCTCTCTGATGCCCCTTTATTGTAGTGCAAAGGGGGGGTCATCCATGCGTCTGTCCGGGTCACGGCCTTTCCGCCGTTTTACCTGGCTTCTGATCGTCCTATTCTCACTCTTTTCCATGCCCCATGCAGGGCTGTGCCTCTCCTTCGCGGCAGATCTCTTCGTGCCCTCCGCCTATGCCGCGGAACCCTCAAAGGCACAGCAGCCTGCCGCACAAGAATCCGTTGAAAGGACGAATGAGGAAGAATCAAAAGCCCCTTCACGGACAATGATGATGTCGGTTCCGGGAGGAGCCGGCGGTGGCATTACAAGTGCGCTCTCCCCCTCAACCAACGTCTCCCGTTTTGCCGGGGCTGCAACGGCGAAGATACCCATTGAAGTTCCCCCGGGAAGAAAAGGCATTGCTCCCCAGCTTGCCCTTAACTATAGCAGCCAACAAGGAAGCGGGTGGATCGGCATGGGATGGACGATCGACCTGGGCGCGATCCAGCGCTCGACGAAGCGGGGTGTGAGCTATACCACAAACACCTACGTGGCAGCGATCAACGGCTCTTCCGCAGAGCTTGTCTCCCGGACCGACTGGGGCACGAACTACTATGGGGCACGGATCGAAGGGACGCTTTCCAAATACTATTACAATACCTCAACCGGCGGATGGGAGGTAACAAGCAAGGAAGGGACAAAGTACTACTACGGTTCCACTGCTGCCTCACGGCAGGATTTTGTAAGCGGCACGAAGGTCTTCAAGTGGTGTCTTGACAAGGTCATCGATACGAACGGCAACTATATGACCGTCTCCTACACAAAAGACCAGGGGGAGATCTATCCCGACAGGATCGACTACACGGGGAACACTGCCGCAGGCTTAGGCACAACGAACTACGTGAAGTTCTACCTTGAGTCACGGACGGACGTCCCCGTCATGTTCACCACCAATTATCAGGTGAAGACCGCAAAGAGATTGAAGACGATCGAGATAAGAGCGGGAGGGGCAATAGTCCGGGCGTACCGCCTCACCTACGTGACAAGCGGGAGCACCTGGCGATCGCTCCTCAAGACGGTGACGCTCTTCGGGAACAACACGGCGCTCGATGCGTCGGGAACGATCACCGCGGGAGATGCACTCCCCCCGGTGACGCTTGGGTGGGATGAACAAAAGACCAACTCGTTCTATGACGGCGGCGAGATTGACGTCCACCAGGATATATACAGTTATGATCCGTGGTTCTGGCCATATGTATACAGTTGGGATCCGTTGTTCTGGTGGTATGGTGATTTTAACGGCGACGGGAAGACGGACATCTGCTACCTTATAAAAGGACCCGGAACCGACCGAAAGATAAAGTTCAGTAACGGCGATGGCACCTTTACCGACGGCCCTGCATTTGCCGTGTCCGATAGATACCGTTGGGAATCATCGTTCTGGTGGTATGGTGATTTCAACGGCGACGGGAAGACGGACATCTGTTACTACACTTCAAGCGGCTATCGAAAGATGAAGTTCAGTAACGGCGACGGCACCTTTATCGACGGTCCTGCATTCTCTGTCCCCGACATATACAGCTGGTCCCCATCATTCTGGTCCTATGGCGACTTCAACGGGGATGGAAAAACTGACATCATTTACTACGCCACACCTTCTGACGGAAGCTGGAAGATCAAGTTCAGCAACGGAGACGGCACCTTTACCGATGGACCCCGGTTTAGCGTCCCTGACAGGTACTCCTCGGATCCGGGTTATTGGTCCTACGGCGACTTTAACGGCGACGGGAAGACGGACATCTGTTACTACACTTCAAGCGGCTATCGAAAGATGAAGTTCAGTAACGGCGACGGCACCTTTATCGACGGTCCTGCATTCTCTGTCCCCGACATATACAGCTGGTCCCCATCATTCTGGTCCTATGGCGACTTCAACGGGGATGGAAAAACTGACATCATTTACTACGCCACACCTTCTGACGGAAGCTGGAAGATCAAGTTCAGCAACGGCGACGGAACGTTTACCGATGGACCCCGGTTTAGCATCCCCGACAGGTACTCCTCGGATCCGGGTTATTGGTCCTACGGCGACTTTAACGGCGACGGCAAAACTGACATCGTTTATTACACTACACCTTCTGACGGAAGCTGGAAAGTAAAGTTTAGTAACGGCGACGGCACCTTTACCGACGGACCCTGTTTCAACATGCCTGACAGGTACTGTTTGGACTTGGACCCGGGCTGTTGGGAGTGTAGAGACTTCAACGGCGACGGCAGGACCGATATCAATTACTATACGACCACCGGCAAGCGGAAGGTTAAGTTCGCCGATGCGGGCAACGACCTCCTCGTATCTATCACCAACGGTCTCGGCGCCACCACCTCCATCTCCTACACCCCTTCCTCTGCCTATCAGAACACCTATCTGCCCTTTATCGTCTGGACCGTCTCGCAGATAACGCACAGCGACGGCAGGGGGCGCTCATACACCACGAAGTATGCGTACTCCGGAGGATTATTCGATTACATAGAGAGGGAGTTCAGGGGCTTCCGATACGCCGTTGCGTACCAGATGCGGGATGCCTCCACCTATGAATCGAAGACAGAAACATGGTACCACCAGGACATCACCTGCAAGGGTTCCACCGAGGCGGAGCTCACCACCTCCTTCGAGGGACACACCCGCCAGGTGAACAACACCTGGTTGATCGGGACCATGGCAGTCGGCGTCACGTATCCCTACCTCCAAACCGTGCAATCAACCGTCACCGATAGCGGCTATGCCCCCTATACCTACGCCATCGACTATGAATATGACACTACCTACCTGAACGTTATCCGTGAGTATAAGCACGGCGCCGCCGCCGAAGAGGACGTGGACACCTCCTATGCCTATACGAACTACACCACTCCCTGGATCATCGCCAAGCCGACAGAGGTGAAGGTCAAGGATCACTCGGGGAACATCAAAAGCGCGAAGTGGATGACCTACCATTCCACCACCGGGAACCTTCTCACTGAAGAGGTCTGCAAAAGCGACAATCCCGCTTCAGAATGTGCAAACAGCAATCCCACCCGGAACCCTGTAGTAACCTACCAGTACGCCACCGAAGGCAGCATCTCTTCTGTCATCGATCCCATGAACCATGCAACTACCTACACCTATGACGCTGCAACAAAGGCCTTTGTCTATGAGACGACAAACGCCGTAAGCCACGTAACAAGGACGGTCTATAACCCCGGCACCGGCAGGCTCCTCTCCCTTACCCCTCCCCACCTCCAGGGTACAGGGTATGCTATTACCTCCCAGTACGATGTCTTCGGGAGATTGATCCAGGAGACCCGTCCTGACGGGGGATACACGACGTACCTCTACGCGAACCTCGGCAACCCCGCTACCCAGTTCGTGGAGAAGAGAGAGCACATCATCGGCGGCGCCTCGCCCATCGACCACTACTCTGACGCCTTCTTCGACGGTCTCGGCAGGACCTACCGGGTATGGTCGACAGGCCCCGAGGGCAAGACGATCGCCCTCGACACCTCCTACGATGTGATAGGGAGGGTCTCCCACAAATCGAACCCCTACTTCGCCGCCATCGATACCCCGGTCTACACGAGCTTCCAGTATGACGGCCTCTCACGGGTAACACAGACCACCTCCCCTGACGGGGGGCAGGTCATCACCTCCTACCAGGGCCTGACAAGGCAGGTACGTGACCAGATGAACCACTGGAGCGCTTCCACCTATGACGTCCACAACCGGTTACGGACAACCCAGGACCCCTGCGGCATCGTCACCGTCTACACCTACGACACGCTCGGCAACCTGATCCAGGTCGTAGCCGCCTACGGGCAGACGGAACAGAACACCACCTCCATGACCTACGACTCCATGGGCAAGAAGCGTTCCATGACCGATCCCGACATGGGATACTGGACCTACGCCTACGACAAGGCAGGGAACCTCATCTCCCAGACCGATGCAAAGGGACAGACGATCAGCTTTACCTATGATGCATTACACCGCCTCATCCAGAAGGTCTATCCCGCCCATACGGTCACCTATACCTATGACGACCCTTCCATCCCCTACTCAAAGGGCATGCTCACCTCCACCACCGATCCTTCAGGAGGGGAGACAAAGGAAGACCGCGTCCTTGCCTTTGACCTCATGCAGCGGGTAACCAGAAGCACAAAGACGATCGGTGCAAACAGTATCACGATCAACAAGACCTATGATACGGCAGGCAGAATGATCACCATGACCTATGAGACAAACCCCCAGAAGTCCTACGGCTACGTCTACGACGTTGCCGGCAATACGGTGGGTGTATGGGACTACGTCACGAGCACCTACCATGTCCAATACTCCGGTCATACCGCATCCGGTCAGCCAACGGTTGCGACCTTCCCCAAACCGAACGACATCTCCATCCGCACCTCTTACACCTATGACCCGTATACGATGAGGCTCGCCACCCTCGTCACAGAAAAGCTTCAGGGACAAAACCCCGTCGCCACCCTCCAGAACCTCTCCTATGAGTATGACCTGAAGGGCAACATCACCACCCTCACCGATACGGTGAATACGATCACCCATACCTATACCTACGATGCCCTCGACCGGCTCACAACCGCGAACGGCACAGGCAGCAACCCCTACTCCCACACCTATGCCTATGATGTGATCGGGAACATCACCTCCAAATCCGATGTGGGGAGCTATACCTACCTCTACGGCAACAAACCCCATGCGGTGCGTCAGGCAGGGAACCTCTCCTTCCAGTATGACGCAAACGGCAACATGACCCAGCGATACGACGGAGGAACATCCGTTACCTTAGACCTTGCCTGGAACCATGACAACAAGCCCTCGGTTATCTCAAGGAGGGTAGGAGGGGGCGCATCCCAGCCCTATCTCACCTTCACCTATGACGGCAACAATCAGAGGGTAAGGAAGGAGAACCACTTCACCGGCGCAACCACCCTTTACTTCGGGGAGGTCTATGAGGTACGGAATGAAGAAGCAATCATCCACCTCTTTGCCAATACCCAGAGGATAGCCTCCATCCGGGAAGACGGGAGGATGCAGTACTACCACGGCAATCATCTCAACTCCGCCTCTGTCGTAACCGACGGAGAGGGGAATACGAAAGAGACCATAGAATACCATCCCTATGGCACCTACCGGCTAAGGACAGACCTCGATGCCGCCTTCCCCAACGTCAACTATACCTTCACGGATCAGGAGGACGATGACGAGGCAGGGCTCTACAACTACAAGGCCAGACTCTACGATCCCCTCTTAGGGAGGTTCATCTCCGCCGACTCCATCATCCCCGAGCCGGGCAACTTACAGGCATTCAACAGGTATAGCTATTGCCTCAATAATCCGGTACTATATACTGATCCGTCAGGACAGTTCAGCCTGGGGGATGTGTTCAATGCCTTTATTACCGGGGTCGTGGCAGCGGTAGTATTTTGGGCTACAGGGGGTACCGGAACCCCGGGTATGGCTACGTTCATCGCCGGTATCACCGCGGGCGCTGCAGGAGGAGCTACCGCCTCTGCATTAAGCGGAGGCAACCTCCAGGGCATCCTCCAGGGGGCAATGATGGGGGCGGTAATAGGAGGGGCAACGGGCGGGCTTCTCGGAGGCATCGGAGCTGAATACGGCGCGTCTGCCATGCAATGGGCAGGATATGGCGTGATGGCAGCGGGTGGCGGAGCGGCGTATGCGAGCGGAGGTCTTGATGGATTGGCCTACTATGCAGCAGGGATGCTGGGGGCAATGGCAGGAGCATATGGAGCAGGCTATGTTGCCAAAAATTGGAATAGATGGTTTCCCGACAGGACCAGCACAGAGGCTTTTGCACAAAGTGAGAAGAAAGTGATCTATGATCTTACGCAGGGTGGGGAGGAATTTTTGCGGATGTCAGGAGATGTAGAGTGGAGAGTTACGCCACCTGATTACCGAGAAGGCGGATATTATTGTCCGGGCCAGTGGAAGCAAATAGGAGCAACACCAATAGCGACTGATAACAATGATGTTGGCACGGCTTTTCGTAATCTTACAGGAGCCACTAATTGTAAAGCTTCATGGGCATGTTACACTTGTGGGGGAACTCGTATTCCGATGGAAAGCATACCGCCGGGATTTCAAACTGAGGGTTACTTTTACGGTAACAGTCCTTTAGCCCAAGACAGATGTGCAGCTCCAAAACCAGGTCCACAACGTGGTTGTTTCTTTTACTTTCACTAAGTTTTTTGGAGATGATGATGAAAAAGAATATAATGCTCATCTTTGCATTCTTGTTTCTGTTGATTGTACTGGCAACCAGCGTTTCCGAGGCCACCGATGATCCGAGTAAATTGCTTCAGCAAGTTGCGGGAAAAGTGACACTTGGACCAATCGAGTTTTCTCCTCCGCAAGGGTTCTGGTACAACCCGCCACCTCCATCAACAAAAATGAGTTTCGCCATCACATTCTATAAAACAAAAAAAGATATAATATTAATGCAAGAGGATCCGAGTCCCGCCAGAGATCCAATTGTTGTGGTCCGCATCAACTCTAATTCATTTAAAGACTTTGACTCTTATTACAAAGCGGAATCAGAAATGTATCGGATTAAAGGGCTTGAAGGCTTGCACTATTTTAAAAAACTTCCACAGGACGTACAGTCATTATTCGCAGGAATGTCTACATGGAGTTGCAGGGAGAGAGTAAATAAAGGCTATCCAGAACTAACTGCCATAGATTGCCTCTCGCTAAATCATTATAGTGTCCTAATTAGCACTTTTTGTTTTGATGAGAAGAAGGTATTGGGCATGGCCCCGATTCTTAAGTCGATAATGAAGTCTGTCAAAAGAAGTCAACAAAAAGATTAGACAGAGGCGATCATCCACCTCTTCGCCAATACCCAGAGGATAGCCTCCATCCGGGAAGACGGGAGGATGCAGTACTACCACGGCAATCATCTCAACTCCGCCTCTGTCGTAACCGACGGAGAGGGGAATACGAAAGAGACCATAGAATACCATCCCTATGGCACCTACCGGCTCAGGACAGACCTCGATGCCGCCTTCCCCAACGGGACGGGGAATGGGGACGTCCTTCAATATTTCAATTGGCAATCACCTCTCCGTGATATATTTTCGCTCATATGCCTCGTACAGCCAGACTTGATGCCGCAGGAGCATTGCATCACGTCATGATCCGGGGAATAGAGAGAAAGAACATCTTCCGGGGTGATCGCGACCGTAACAATTTCATAGAACGTCTTGCCTCTCTTTTGCCGGAGACCGGGACAACGTGCTATGCTTGGGCATTGATACCTAATCATGCCCACTTTCTTTTCAGAAGCGGTCCTCCAGGCATCGCCAGCCTCATGAGACGTCTCCTTACAGGATATGCCGTCTTTTTCAATCGCCGTTATCACAGGTCGGGTCAGCTTTTTCAGAATCGATACAAATCCGTTATCTGTCAGGAAGACATCTATTTCAAGGAACTTGTCCGCTACATCCATCTGAACCCCCTGCGGGCGCATATCATCCACCCTTCCGATCTTGACGTATATCCCTACTGCGGGCACAGCGCCCTTATGGGCAAATCGCAGAGGACGTGGCAGGATACGTCCTACGTGCTTCGCCTATTCGGCAATACCCCTGCAACCGGAAGAAAGAAATACAGGGCTTTCGTAGAATCAGGATTCGATGAGGGCAAACGCAATGACTTAACGGGAGGAGGTCTTATGCGAAGCTACAAAGGCTGGGTAGAGATACGACAGGAGAAGCAGCGCCTCAAAGGCGATGAACGGATACTGGGAGACAGTGATTTTGTCTCCAGAATCCTCTCCGAAGCGCATGAAGACCGGGAACGCCGTCTTGCCCTGCAACACGCCGGATATACCCTCAATCTGTTAGCGAACAGAATAGCCTCGCTCTACAACGTGAATCCTGACGACATCCTTTCTAAGGGGCGCCGGAAGATCCATGTCGAGGCCAGAGATGTTCTGTGCCATGTGGCTGTGCACGACCTTGGCATGGCAGTTACTGATCTTGCCCGGCGTTGCCACATGTCGCCGTCTTCAATAACGTATGCGGTCATGAGAGGGAAGAAGATTGCCGAAACAAAGAACATTGCTATTGATGGACACGGACACGTGGAAAAAGGGATATTGAATAATTGAAGGACGTCCCCAATCCCCGGCTCAGGGAAAGCGGAGTGCGTCCTTGGGGCAGGCCGTTACGCAGAGTTTGCATTTCAGGCAATCACCCTTGAAGGACATCTGGTCCTCCTTCTTCAGTTCATAGGGCGCAAGCTGCATGGGGCAGGTCTTTCCACAGAGCTTGCACTCAATGCAGGCATCTTTGTCTATGATAAGCTGGTTCTTATTCTTCCCGACCCAGTTGGAGAGCGTCCCGATGGGACAGACATAACACCATGAACGCTGGTGTATGATGATTGCCAGGATAATCCCTACGGTGGTGGTAACTGTAAGGAGTATCATGAAAAATCTGCCGATGGCGTAAGGGTCAGGCCAGAGCCTTACGATCTGGACTACCAGCATGAGCATGAGAAAAGCGAGAACCCCGATGCGGACAGGCAGCGAGCGAAGCGCCTTTGGGATCTTTCTTCCAGGACTTATGATCTTCATGTAAGAGTCTGCGAAGGACCCTCGCGGACACATCCAGTTACACCACGTCCTGCCCTTCACGCTGGCAACGCTGACACCTATGACCATGCAGAGAGGAATAAAATAGCCGATGATGGAATAGAACCAGCCGCCGATAAGCAGCGCAATGAAGATGGTCCCCGCAAGGAACTGCCTGACCAACCTTGATTTCTTCGATCGCTCAAGCCTTTCCTTTCTTTCCGCCCCTCCGGGCATCCCGTTTTTGTCTGGCGTTGTTCCTTCCACAAAAACCTCCGTTTGTTACAAATTCTGTTCACCCGCTGCTACATACAATGTGGTTGTAGACTATGGTGTCGGGCTTTCCTTAAGCAAACCGTCGTGAGGCGAGGAAGCTCGGTCTTTTGCGAAGCAAAAGTTCCGAAGCCGAACGCGAGCGGCATAAACCAGCCCACACCGTGGGCGAGAAGGGGAGGCTCCACGGACTTTGTTCGTGGAGGGGGGCGACGCAAGTCCCGGTAACAGCGCCGCTGGAGCGGAATGAGCGTGTTTGCGTAGGATAGTCCGACACCATAGTCATCCTAAGTAGCCCTAACTTCTATTCAATAACAAAATCAAAATAGGTATCCGGGTATGGCTCGTTCTTCAGCGTGTAGTGCCACCATTCCCGGTCATAATTGACAAAACCGTATTTCTCCATCAGGGTCTTGAGCAGGAGCCTGCCCATGCGCTGCGTGTTTCCTATTTCCCGGTTCGCCGTGTGGGATAATTCGTGAAAGCAGTCAAATCCCGTTCCCATGTCCATACCGTTGTCCTTGAAACGTTTTTCCGCCGGCAGATAACATTCGTGTAAGGTCTGCCCTGGGGCATATCGCTCCTGGGCCGGGACAGGCATGGGCACGATCGTGAGGTCAATGGTGCTTCCCCTGCTGTGGCCCGATCTTTCGGCGATATAGCCGTCCCTGAAAAGGTTCCGCTTGTCGATGGTGGGATAGAATTCCTTTTTCGTCTTCGTGTCGCCTACGTCCTTCGCCCATCTGACAAAATGACTCACCGCGCGCTGCGGCCGGTAGCAGTCGTAGACCTTGAGAGAAAGACCGGCATCCATCAATTCTTTCTGCACCCCGGCAATGGCGTCGGCTGCCTTTTTCGTAATTATACATTTCGGGGCATTATATCCGTCGACCCGCTCACCTACAAAATTGTGGGCGGTATAATACCTGATGTCGGGCACGATCGATGGGATCACATCATGGAGATCGACAAAATCCGAAGGTGCCCGGCTTGCAGCAAACGCTAAAAACGGACAGGCGGATATCAGCACCCATAACAGCGCGACGACAATGAATGGTTTTGTTGTTCCTCTGTGGCGGGTCACGGTCACCTCTTTACCGCGTAAGGCACTGCACGATCTCGCCGACATACATCCGGTGGTAATCCTTTAAGGGATAAAACTCCTCTACCTCCGGGACTAAGAAATTTCCCGGCCGCAGGTCCTGGAAATATATCTTTTTGCATATTAATACCAGCCTCGCCTCCGCGAAATAGATCCCCTTGTCTGAAACAACCGGCGTAATTCCTGCCCCGGCCACCTTGTTGACATCCCTTCCGGATTTGGTCCCGCAGTATGTCAGGATGTCGCGGTACTGTTCATCAAAGAACGAGAGCGTAAACTGCGACGACCGCTCCATGAACTCAAAGGTATACCGCGTGGGCCGCACAACGCAGAATGCCACGTTCTTATTCCACATAACCCCCAGCCCGCCCCACGCGCCGGTCATCGTATTGAACGATCCCTTCGTCCCCGCGGTGATCAGCATCCAGTCCCTGCCGATCAGCTTGAAAGGATTATCCGTCAGCCCTTCGGGGCCGACCTCGTTAAAGGTATTCTCCATAGCCTGCCTCCCTTCCGGAATTGGTATATGTATAATAACATAACTCATAGAAAGTTATTTGCAAAGATGTACAGGTTGCCCCGCCAAAACAGTTGCTGCAGCTTAGCCCTGTGCTGTCCCCGACAGAAGTATTGTTTTTCGTAAAATCAAAACTTGTAGTATGATAAGAAGAGGTGTTCACCCGTGGCAAAGGTAATGATCCATCCCGCAACATACGAGAACGTTCATAAGGCTGTCGTCAGGGTTTTCGAGCTCTTTACCCTGAAACTTAAGGGGAAGAAGGTATTCATAAAGCCGAACGTGCTTCGCTCCTCGGAAGCGAAGGAAGGCATCGTCACCAACCCTGCGGTTCTTCGTGCCGTTGTGGACCAGGTGGAATCGATGGGGCCGGCTTCCATTGTTGTGGGAGACAATCCGGGCCTTTTCAGCTATGGCGCGAACGAGGAAGCCTTCAAAAGGACAGGCCTTATGGAGGCATCGAAAGGCTATTATCAAAACATCGGGAACGATTCGCAGCAGGTCAGCTTTAATCCTGATTTCATGCCCTCCGTGAGCCTCTCCCGGATCGTGCTCGATGCAGACATTATCATCAGCCTGCCGAAATTCAAGACCCATGGCCTCACCGTTATGACCGGAGCGATCAAGAACAGCTACGGTTTCCTGCCCGGAGCCCAAAAGGCAAGGCTGCACAGGATAGCGGGCAGCCCGGAACGCTTCCATGAAATGATAGTTGATGTATTCCGCCTCAGGATACCGGACCTCTTCATCGTTGACGCCGTGGTCGGGATGGAGGGGAACGGACCGGCATGTTCCGATCTCAGGGACATAGGCCTCATCCTGGCATCCGACAACGCCGTGGCCCTCGATGCCGTTATAGCGAGGATGATGGGGTGCGACCCCGGCAGACTCCGGTTTCTTCAAAAGGCAAAAGAGGCGGGGCTGGGAGATTACGAACGCAGCACAATCGAGATCATCGGCAAGTTCAAACGACTTCGCGACTTCAAGCTCCCTCCCTTGGGCGGGGAAGCAGTCTATCATAATGAAACCACGCAGGCCATGCTTCAGAGCCGGACCCTCCTGCGGCCGCAGGCCGATCCCGATCTGTGCATCGGATGCGGTTCCTGTGTCAGCCAGTGCCCGGCATCCGCCCTGTCGATGGATGACCACATCCCACGAGTGGACCCGGACAAATGCATCGCCTGTTTCTGCTGCCAGGAGATCTGTCCCGCCAAGGCCATCAGCTTGAAATAGCGGGACCAGAGAGGTCAAACTTTATTTTTGATTTTACTGCTCATTTAAACTTGCTCCTTCAATGATACAGGTCTTGTTTCTGCATTAGAATATTGACACTTGTATATGATAGATATATACTTTAAAAGGTTATGATCGACAGCTTGCTGCAGTGCACGGGATTTGAGTGGGATATCCACAACTCTGATAAGATCACTGGAAAGCACGGTGTGACGCCTGTCGAATGCGAACAGGCTTTCTTTAATGTGCCTGTTGTCGTCGGCGATGACATAAAGCACTCGGAGACAGAAAGTCGGTCCTATGTCCTTGGTCAGACCAACTCAGGGAGGCTGCTCTTCCTGGTCTTCACGATTCGCAAAGACAAAATAAGGGTTGTTTCCGCGAGAGACATGAATAAGAAGGAGAGGAAGGTATATGAATCCTATGAAGAAAAAAATCCCTCAGTTTAAGAGTGAGAAAGAGGAAAGGGAGTTTTGGCAAACCCACGATTCAACGGAATACGTTGATTGGAAAAAAGCAAAAAAGGTGAAGCTTGCCAATTTAAAGCCATCGGTAAAGACAATTTCGCTGCGTCTTCCGGAGGCTATGCTTGAAGATCTGAAATTACTGGCCAATAAACGCGATGTGCCTTACCAATCGTTGGTAAAAGTATTTCTTTCCGACCGTATTGAACAGGAATTTACAACTAAACAAAAGCACAACAAGTCGTTGCAGCGAATCGGCCATAGATCGGCCTCCCGCTGATCTCGCACAGCCTGGCGCCCACCTGCGGGTGCGAATATGTTGCCAATATGCACACAATGTGATAATATTGATTAGTGAAAAATATAAACTGGAACACGGAGAAAAGTGTGGCACTCAAGGCGTCACGGGGAATTTGTTTTGAGGATATGGTTTTCTTCATTGAAAGGGGTGAGATATTGGACGACTATCTGCACCCCAATCAGAAAGCATACCCCGGACAACGAATCATGGTCATTGGTGTGGCCAATTACGCATATCTTGTTCCTTATGTTGAGAATGAGGAAGAGTTGTTTCTGAAAACTATTATCCCGAGCAGGAAGGCCACGCAGCTATATCTTGGAGAAAAACATGAAGACTAAATTAACAAGAGAAGAGAAAAAAATACTGGACAGTTTCGAGAAGGGTGAGTGGGTTCCTGTTGCCGATCTTCCCAAGAGAAAAAAGGAACTCGCAGAGTACGCTCGCAATACCTTGAGAAAGGACAAGAGACTGAATATACGGATTTCCGAACGAGACCTTATAGAACTACAAAGAAAGGCCGTCAAAGAAGGCTTGCCTTACCAAACGTATGTATCAAGTATTATTCATAAGTTCATTAATGGAACACTGACTGAAGGAACGACAAAGTAAGTGCCAATAAGTCGTAAGGGGCTTGCGGCTCCTATACAGTTCGCCGGGAACCGTTTCGCGAAACACGACTTCGAACATTTCGTCATATAACGAGACAATCCTCGCTGTATCATCACAATTATCCCGGATACATAGTTGGAGCGTTGGTGTCGGGCTTTCCTGTAGCAAACCGTCGTGAGGCGAGGAAGCTCGGTCTTTTGCGAAGCAAAAGTTCCGAAGCCGAACGCGAGCGACATAAACCAGCCCACACCGTGGGCGAGAAGGGGTGGCTCCGGCAGCTTTGCTGCTGGAGGGGGCGACGTGAGCCCCGGTAACAGCGCCGCTGGAGCGGAATGAGCGTGTTTGCGGGGAAGAGCCCGACACCCATGCTCATCCTTATAGTACAATGAAAAACAGGGCCCCCAAGCCCTGTTTTTCATTGATTCAACTGCTTGTTACGACTTACTATACCCCCCGTTCCCCCTCTTTACTGCTTTCCTGTTGTTAGAAATTCGTGGATAGCCCGTGCAGCCTTTCTCCCCGCCCCCATTGCGAGGATGACGGTCGCCGCACCGGTAACGATATCGCCGCCTGCCCAGACCCTGTCGCGGGTCGTCTTTCCCGTTTCCTGATTAGCGACGAGGGTGCCGTGGCGGGTCGTCTCGAGGCCCGGCGTGGTCGAAGGCACCAGCGGGTTGGGGCTGTTGCCGATGGCACAGACCACCGCATCCATCTCCATACGGAAATTGGAATTGGGCACCTCGACAGGTCTTCTCCTGCCTGATGCATCAGGTTCTCCGAGCTCCATTTTGATACATTCGATCTCCCTCAGCCAGCCGTTCTCGTCGCCGATGTATTTGACGGGCAGGGTAAGCATGTTGAAGATGACGCCTTCTTCCTCGGCATTCTCGCTCTCCTCCAGCCGCGCAGGAAGTTCTGCGTGGGAACGCCGGTAGATGATCCGCACCTCGTCAGCCCCCATCCTTAGGGCCGTCCTCGCCGAGTCCATCGCCACGTTGCCGCCACCGACGACTGCGACCTTTTTGTGTCTCTTGATCGGTGTAGCCGAGTTTGGAAATCTGTAACCCTGCATGAGGTTCATGCGGGTAAGATACTCATTTGCCGAATAGACCCCGTTTAAGTTCTCGCCGGGGATATCCATGAACCAGGGAAGTCCGGCGCCTGTTCCGACAAAAACGGCATCAAACTCCTGGAGGATCTCATCGATGGAACGCGTTTTCCCCACCACGTAATCGGTGATGACCTTGACCCCCAGCTTCCTGACGTAATCCACTTCCCTTGCCACCACGGCCTTGGGAAGCCGAAACTCAGGAATACCGTACGTCAGGACACCGCCCGCCTTATGGAGGGCCTCAAAGATCGTCACTTCGTGTCCCAGGAGGATCAGGTCTCCAGCGACGGTAACACCCGCGGGCCCGGAACCGACAATAGCTACCTTTTTCCCTGTAAGGTTCGCCCTCGCGGGGATATCGACAACGCCTTCCGCTGCCTCCCAGTCCGCAAGGAATCTTTCAATCCTTCCTATCGCGATCTCGCCGCCCTTGTTCCGCAGGATACATTGCGACTCGCACTGGCTCTCCTGCGGACACACCCGTCCGCTTACCGCGGGGAGACAGTTCTTTTCTTTGAGCTTTTTGATACCCGCCGCAAAGTCCCCTTTGACAACGCAGGCAATGAAACCGGGGATATCGATCTCCACGGGGCATCCGGTGACGCATCTCGGTTTCTTGCACTGCAGGCAGCGGCTCGCCTCGGCAAGGGCAAGCTCCTTCGTGTAGCCAAGCGCCACCTCGTTGAAGTTATGGCTTCTCATTTCAGGAGACTGCTTGGGCATATCTCTCCGGTTTAAATCGATCTTGCTTGTTTTTTCAGGAGTCTTTTCTTCGCTCATTCGTGACATTTCCCCTCTTTATGGACTACGGTTGGTTCGCTGCGCCTGAAGTACATCGTCTCTTCATTCATGTAAGCCTTTCTCCGAGCCAGGAATTCCTTCCAATCGACCTCATGACCATTGAACTCTGGGCCGTCTACACAAGCAAATTTCATCTTATCTCCGATAGTGACACGGCATACGCCACACATCCCGGTACCGTCGATCATGATCGGATTCAGATTGACGACCGTCGGTATCCCGAGATCTTTCGTTACCTCCGAGGTATGCGCCATAAGATAGGTACACCCGTTGACGATTATCCTGTCAGGCGGGTTCGGCAGGCTGTTGATCACATCCGAGAGCCGCGTTACGTGCCCTTTCATGCCAAGGCTACCGTCCCGCGTTATGTTGAAGATCTTGTCCGAAAGGGCGACAAATTTATTGGTCCAGTAAATGAGGTAGGAACTCCGCGCCTCGAAGACCGTTATGATCTTGTTCCCCGCATCCTTCAGCGCCCGTACCGCGGGATAGAGACTGCCTATACCGTAGCAGCCGCCGACAACCATAACGGTGCCATATTGCCCTATCTCCGTTGCATTGCCCAGCGGCCCGACGCATGTGGCCACTGAGTCTCCTGCCTTCAAACAGGCCAGCGCGCCCGTTGACGCGCCAACCTCCATGAAGATGATCGTGATGGTACCCTTTTCCGTGTCCCAATCGGCCACTGAAAGCGGGATCCGCTCGCCCTCGTCGTTCGCGCGGACAATGACAAATTGTCCCGGCTTTATCTTTGACGCGATCTCCGGGGCCTCAACCTCGAGGAGGTGCATATTGGGAACAATCATGGTGCGCTCGATGATCTTATTCATGACGCCTCCTTTCCTCGATGGCCTTCATGCCGGACACAACCGACGCAAGCGGGGTCCCCCGGTAGGCCTCCTCACGGGGCTTCCGGGATTGTTTTGCATGTGATGGGAT
>JAQTNJ010000046.1 GCA_028713955.1 Syntrophorhabdaceae bacterium | reverse complement strand
TGAGGATGTTGATCAACTCTTCGTTGAGAGGCGCAGGTTTTGTGGAGATCCTGAAATTTGTGATCTTCTCCCGGTAATCATCGAAATACCCGAACAATCGTTTTAGATAATCGGGGCTTAAACCGAATATATTGCCGCCGAAAAGACCGACCTCATAGGTGCCTTCTTTTTGTTGGAGGGATCTTTCTACCAATCGCCGGACGTCGGTATCGTTTTGGGCGGTAATATATCCCTGATTACAATAGATGCAACGGTCATGACAACCGAGATGTGTGAGAAAAACAGGGACGATCATGACGAACCATTACTTCTGTTCTTTGTTCCCGAATTGATTCAAGAGTGTCCTTGCCGCATTTTGTTCTGCCTCTTTTTTGCTTTTACCTGTGCCCTTTGCGCGGAATTCCTTCCCGACGCAGACGGATATGGCAAAACCTTCCTTTGTTTTTCTTGTAAATTTGTACCTGGGGAGCAGTCCCCACTTTTTCTGGGAGTATTCCTGAAGGATATTTTTCGGGTTTTTCTCAGTCAATTTTTCTTCGTTGAAATAAGGAAGAAAGAATTCTTTGATGACCTTCGCTGCCTTTGTCATCCCGCCGTCTAAATAGATTGCGCCGATAAGGGCTTCAAGCATATTTGACAAGACCTTGGACTCTTCCGGCACGTTGTTGTCGCCGTTACCATAGCTCATGTGTTTCCATAGCTCGATCTTGTTTGCTATTTCCGTGAGGGTTTCCCGTTTTACAAGGCTTGACCGGGCGTTGCTGAGGAACCCCTCATCTCTTTTCTGGTATTTTTTATAAAGAAGTATGCTGATGACACTGTTCAGTATCGCATCACCGAGATATTCGAGCTTTTCATTCTGAGATTGCCGGGATTCCTTTTTTTCATTAAACCAGGAACTGTGGGTCATTGCTTCGTTGAGAAGCCCCTTGTTTTTGAATATGTAATGAACTGTTTTTTCTAAAGAAGTAGGGTACATAATATGCGGCTGAGAGCAGTGAGCTTAAGAGCAGAGAGGGTGAATTTTTTTTCAAGCTCTCCGCTCCTCACTCTTAGCTCTATGCTATATCTTAAAAGCCTCTTCTCTTCCTGAGTATTGTTTTCTCAGTTTCGGTTTTTCTATCTTGCCGGTCGGGTTCCTGGGTACTTCACTGAAGAATATCTTTCTCGGTCTCTTATATTTGGGAAGCCCTTCACAGAATTTCAGGACCTCTTCTTCTGTCAGTGTCTTGCCGGGTACGACTTCAACGATAACGGCGACAATCTCACCGAGTCGCTCATCAGGCAGCCCGATCGCGGCGATGTCTTTTACATTCGGGTTCGTGTGGAAGAAATCCTCAACCTCGACAGGGAATACATTCTCACCGCCGGTGATGATGACATCTTTCTTTCGGTCAACGAGCCAGATAAAGCCATCCTCATCCTCCCGTGCCATGTCGCCGGTGCAAAGCCACCCGTTTATCAGTGTCTTTGCTGTTGCTTCAGGATTTCTATAGTATTCTCTCATAACCCCGTCGCCGCGGACGAGGAGTTCTCCCGGCTCGCCTTTTTTTACATCCTTGCCTTTTTCATCAACGATCCGTGTATCCCAGTTGAATCCGGGCCTGCCGATAGAACCTATCTTGTGCTCGTTGCCGATGCCGAGGTGTACGCAACCGGGACCTGTCGATTCACTGAGGCCGTAGTTTGTATCGTACTGCATGTTGGGGAAGTATTTTTTCCAGTGTTTGATAAGCGCCGGCGGAACAGGCTGTGCCCCGATATGCATGAGACGCCACTGGTCAAGTTTATAATTGGAGAGTTTTAGTTCCCCGCTGTCGAGTTTCAGGAGTATATCCTGAGCCCATGGAACGAGCAGGAAGATGTGGGTTCCCTTTTCTTCGCTGATCGCTTCGAGGGTCCATTCCGGTGAAACGCCCTTCAGGAGCACGCCTTTTGCCCCTACGATGAAACTCCCGAACCAGTGCATCTTTGCACCGGTATGGTAGAGCGGCGGGATAAGGATGAAGACGTCGTTTTTCCTCTGCCAGTGGTGGGCGTTCTCTGTAATGCATGCGCTGACCATGTTCTTGTGTGTCAGCAGGATCGGCTTGGGCTGACCCGTCGTTCCGGATGTGAAATAGAGACCGCAGGGGTCTGCAAAGGTGATCTCGACATCAAGCGGCGTCGCCGCAGCAGCATCGACAAGCTTCCTGAACGATTCCGCATAGGCAGGGATGTTCTGCCCTACGCAGATATAGTTTTTTACTGTCGGGAGCCTGTCCTTTATCGCATCGATCCTTTTTGCAAATTCTTCGTCGTAAACAACGACAGTTGGTTCTGCCACATCGCAGCAATATTTCACGTCTTCGGCAGTAAAGCGGAAATTAAGAGGTACTACCCAGGCGCCTGTCCGGATAATTCCGAAGTACGCGACAAGCCAGTCAATAGAATTCATCATAAAATGAACAACCTTATCGCCTCTTTTCACCCCTTTTGCCGTGAGGACATTGGCAAATTGATTCGCCTGGTCGTCAAACTGTTTCCAGGTAAGCTCTACCCTTTTCTTTTCAGCCGGTATTCTCTCGACAAGCGCCACGTCATTCGGAAACCTGCGTGCGTTTCTTGCGAGGATCTCACCTATGTGTACATATACGTCACCCATGGTTACTCCCTCCTCGGTTATCACGTAATTTTAATGTTGACAAATAACACTGTTCAATTTATCATGCTAAAAATCGTAAAGCAATATAAAAACAGTAACATAAACATAAAAGGAGGGTACTATGAATTTAGCAATGTTTTCGGGGCTCAATGCCAGCAAGTTTCCCAAGAGAGAGTTCATCATCGAGAGCTATCCGTCAAAAAAGACGCGCCGGTGTCTTACGTGGGAGCAGTTTAATGAGCAGGCGAACAAGATCGCCAATTACCTGATGAAGGACTGTGGTGTTAAGAAGGGCGATATCGTCTGTCATCTTATGATGAACTCGATGGAATGGTATGCAAGCTATATAGCCGTCCTCAAGACAGGTGCAACGGTAACACCTCTCAACTTCCGCTTCGCAAGTGCCGATATCAAATATGCAGCGGACGTAACAAAATGCAAGGCCTTCATGTTCGGCGAACAGTTCAACGCAAGGATGGAACCGATCATGAAAGAGATGGACTATTGCAAGCACTTCATCTGCCTCGGCAACACTATCCCCGCGGGCGTGAAGTCGTATAATGAGATTTTAACAAAGGGCGATGCGTCTGAAGTTTGTGTGGAGACAGACGATGACGATATGGCAGAGCTCATGTTCACCTCCGGCACAACAGGAGCGCCGAAACCGGTCTCCCATACACACAGGACACTCTTTTATATCGGTATAGGCAATGCCCTTACCTATAATGAAGGGTACAACAGTGTATACCTGGCCCCGCACCCGTACTATCACAGCGGCACACTCTTCCTTTCCTTTCCGTGCTATATAGCGGCAGGCAAGGTCCTGATGCCAATGGAGTTGCAGCCGGAATTTTATCTCCAGTCAATGGCAGAAGAAAGATGTACAGGCGGCTGGAATACGGTTCCTACATGGTCTGACGTGATCAACGCCATCAAATCGGGTCAGGTAGACCTTAAAAAATATGACCTTTCAGCCCTTTTACATATAGAGATCGGCGCGCAGCCGGTTCCTTACATCCTCCTTGAGGATTCAAAGAAGTTCTTCCCCAAGCTTCCGATCGCAAACATTTATGGTATCACAGAGGGCGGCGGCGGCGGACTCACGAACTGTTATGATGAAGACATAATGAAAAAACCCGGCTCCATTGGAAAGGCGACAGCCTTCATGGAGGCAAAGGTTATTGACAGCGAGGGCAAAAAGCTTCCTGCCGGCGGGGTCGGTGAATTGCTCCTCAAGGGACCGCGACTCATGAAAGAATATGCCTTCAACCCGGAGATGACAGCCAAGACGATCAAAGACGGCTGGCTCTATACAGGTGACCTTGCATATGAAGACGAAGAAGGCTTCATCTTCTTTGCTGACAGGGCAAAAGACCTTATCATCAGGGGCGGTGAGAACATCTTCCCGGCTGAGATCGAAGACGCCCTGAGGAAGCACCCCAAGGTCCAGGATGTCGCCGTTCTCGGTTATCCTCACCCGAGGCTCATTGAGATTGTTATGGCGATCATTCAGCCCAAGGAAGGCCAGACCATTACCGACGAAGAGATCATTAATTTCGTAAAAGAGAAAGGTCTTGCGAAGTACAAATGGCCGGAAAAGATGGTATATACCGCCATCCCGAGGAACCCGGCAGGTAAGATCGAGAAGCCGAAACTGAGAGACATCTACGTGAAGCCTGCGAAAGACGCAATGGAAAAGGAGTTCAAGAAACAGTCGTAATGAGCAAATGCGCATAAGTGTGAATGCGTGAATACGGAAACTAAACGCCCGCCACCCCGGCGGGCGTTTTCATTGTGAGTACACGATAAGGGAAAGCCGGAAGAACGGTTTGTTGCCCAAGTCGATTTATCCCAGATTTTCCATTAGGATTAGCACTTGTGTCGGGATGTCCCTCGTAAACACGCAGAATAAAGGCAGTGAATAGTGAAAGGTGAAAGGTGAAAAAGAATCTCGTCAGGCGTAAGGCGTAAGGCGTAAGGCGAGCGAAATCCCTCGGAGTTTTGTCATTGCGAGCCCGAAGGGCGTGGCAATCTCATTCAATGATTATACCCTGCTTCGCTCCTCACGATGACTCATGGTTGTCACGCTATGCTCTATGCTTTTTGTACCACACTTTAATCCCCTCACGACTTACGGGTCTTTCGATATACGATATACGGCCTGCCATGATCTGTCATCGGTATCCGGCATCATGATAAAATATATACAAAAGTAAACATTTTTCTTGACAACTATTTATTTATTGATACACTTTGTCCTATGGAAGTAGGAAATAGAATACGGCAGATCAGAAAGAAACAAGGTATGAGCATGAAGGAATTGGCTAAGCAGGTTGGGCTTAGCTATCTTACCATTCAGAGGATTGAGACAGGGGAAGTCAGCCCGTCGGTGGCTGTTCTGTCTGAGATCGCTTATTGCCTGAAATACCCGATCACCGGCTTCTTTGACAAGGAGATGGGCATACAGCTCATAAAGGCAGCCGATCAGCCCGAGATAGAGTCTTCCACGCTGAAGCTCAAACTGCTCGTCCCCAAAGGCCTTATCAACGACAAAATATCCGTTAGCCTTGGAAAAACAGATAAAGGCAAATGTATAGATTTACACAAGAATCAAGGTCTCGAAATAACATATATTTTAAAGGGTAAATGCCGCAAAATCTACGACAATAAGGTCCTTGAGCTGGAAGCCGGTGATATCGTCTGCTTCGACGCTGAGCGACCCCACTCAGTAGAGGCGCTGGAACCGATGGAGTTTATAAACTTTTATTTGAGACAGATCCCATGACTTAGGAATCTGGTTTAAATAAAAACAAATGATAAAGGAGGGATTATGGCAACATGGAAGGTTTTATCGAAAATAGTGATCTTACTGGTTACTTTTCTTTTCCTGGCATCACAGGTGGTCTTTGCTGCACCGGCAGCGAAGGGGAAACCAATTATCATCGGTGTCCCGAGCTCATTTAAATCGATTGAAGCAGCAGATGGACTGAAGGCTATCACGCTGGCGGTCGAGGAGATCAACGCAAAAGGCGGGGTCAAAGTAGGTAACGAAAAGAAAATGCTGAAGATCGAATCTATCGAAACAAGAGACATGGAACCGGGCGTGCCGCTTGCTGATGCATTGCTGGCTAATGAGAAACTTATTCTTGAAAAGAAACCCAACGTAATTATCCAGGGGCCGACGAGGTCCGAGGTGCTCCTTGCTGCCATGGATATGTATGCACAGTACAAGATCCCGAGCATCAACAATGCCGTGGCATCCAAGTTCGTGGACCAGTATAAATCGAATCCTGAAAAGTACAGACACTGCTTCAGGATGTTTGACGGAAAGTATGTCGTTGCCGGACTCGGGAACGTGATGGCTAAGATGAACAAGGAGTACGGGTTCAAGAAGGCATACATCGTGGTGCAGGATGCCATATGGGCAGTTGGGATCGCCAACGGCATGAATGCGTGGTATAAGAACAACGGCTGGGAAGTGGTAGGATTCGACAAGTATCCCACCGGCGCCTCGGACTTTTCCAGCACCCTGATAAAGGCGAAACAGTCAGGAGTCCAGGTCATCTTCTGTATCTTCGACATGCCCCAAAGCGGCATCCTTGTCCAGCAATGGAAGGATATGAAGGTGCCGGCGGTCTTTGCCGGGTTTATCTCACCGCTTATGGGATCGAATGCCTGGAAGACCTTCGGGGAAAAGATTGAAGGAGTTATCAATATAGCCTTTGACGGAGGAAATCTCCCGCTTGCCAAGTATCCGCCTGCAAAAAAATTCTACGAGGCCTACGCAAAAAGATGGGGAGAGATGCAGGTCGGTCACAAGCCTGCCGTTGACTACGATGGTGTATACGCCATGGTGGGCGCAATCGAGAGGGCAGGATCGCTTGACCCGGACAAGATTGCCAAAGAACTTGAAAAAACAAACATGGTAGGGGCCACCGGCAGGATCCATTTTCAGGACCATCAGTATGTGTTCGGCGATGACCCGAAGGTTGATGCAATCTCTGCGGTGTATCAGTGGAAGAAAGGCGGAAAGAGAGTCCCCATATATCCTGACAGCATTGCAGAGGGAGTGATCGAGAAACCTGCATCGATGAAATAGGAGGAGAACGTGTTTCTAAGCGTACTCGTCTACGGGTTTATCAACAGCGTGATCCTGGTGATGGTTGCACTGGGGTTCAGCATAACATTCGGTATCAGCAGGGTCGCCAATTTTTCCCACGGCGGGTTTTATATACTGGGAGGAATTTTCACGTGGTACGGCCTTATTAAGCTGGGCATGCCCTACTTCCTCTCGGCAGGCCTTTCAATAATTATCATCGGAGCGCTCGGGGCCCTCATGTACAAGGTTATCCTTGTTCGCCTGAGGGGCCTCGAGCTTTCCGAGGTCATCGCAACGCTTTCACTTGGGATTGTAATCCTTGAGCTTCTGAGGGGACTCGGGGTGTTTGGTTATGAATTCAGAAACCCCGTGTTCATAGACGGCTCTGTCGAGATCTTTGGTGTCGGCGTTGGCATACAGAGGATTATCATCGTCTGCGCCGGCGCCATCCTTCTCTTGATCCTCCATGTTTTTGTTCACCACACAAAAATGGGGCTCGCGTTCAGGGGCGTGGCCCAGCAGGAGCATACTGCCTTATCGGTCGGCATTAATCCCGACCAGGTCTCCATGCTGAGCTTAGCCATGGGTTCGATCATGTGTGCCCTTTCCGCAGTTCTCATCTTACCACTCGGCGTTATCTCGGTGGACGAGGGGTATGACATACTCATAAAGGCGCTGGCTGTCTGTATTATCGGCGGGCTCGAAAGCACGCTCGGGGTGCTTGTGGCAGCCTTCATCATCGGCTACATCGAGGTGCTTACATCCATGTACATCTCCTCGTCGCTCACGTCCGTTGTTCCTCTGGCATGCATGCTTGGGATTCTCCTGATCAGGCCTTCGGGCATATTCGGCAAATCGAAAGAGATTGAGGAGCGGGTATGAGCACAGAGCGCAGAAAAGAAAGAATCGACAGACCCATCAAGGCAGTCACGGATGATATCTTCTGCCTCTCCTCGATACGGGAGATCGCATACCTTGTTATACCGCGGATGCTGCCTGTGGCAGGCTTACTCCTGCTGGCATTCCTCGTGCCCCCGTACTGGAGAAAGGTGATGGTCATAACCTTCGTCATGGGGATGATGGCCCTGAGCTGGGACTTCATGGCGTCCTGCGGGCTTACTTCCCTTGGCCAGGCGCTTTTTTTCGCACTGGGGGCGTACAGTGCAGGGGCAGTGAATCACTATCTCGGTCTACCTATTTACCTTTCCATCCCGCTGGGGACTCTCATCGGCGCCATCATCTCCACTGCCATCATCTACCCTACCCTCGGGTTAAGAGGAATATACTTCTCTGTGGTCACACTTATCATTCCGCTGATGCTCATGCGTGTTGTGGAGACTACCGGTATTTTCGGCGGCACCGAGGGTATTACAGGCCTGAGCCCCTTTCCCGGCATCATTGTCACGATAGCGCTCAGCATGATTGCTCTGTGGCTTACATTTTTTGGCCTGCGGAGGCTCATCGATTCTGATTACGGGCACATCTTTGTTGCCCTGAAAGACAATGACAGGGCGGTAGAAGCGTCCGGGTTGAGTATCCGGTGGTTCAAGGTCCAGGCCATTTTCATAGGAAGCGGAATATGCTGCTTCAGCGGGGCCTTCATGACCCACTACTACATGAGCATCGGCATGTCTGCCTTTGCCGTGGACCTGTCGATATTTCCCATCGCCGCAAGCGTGGTAGGCGGAATGGGGACCCTTGTCGGACCGCTGCTTGGAGCGATCATTCTCGGTCCTCTTTCGGAGGCGCTGAGGGCCTTCGGTTCGTTCAGGGTCGTTATCTATGCAGCCCTTCTCGGCACCTTCATCGTTACGCTGCCGGAAGGTCTGTTCCCTTACTTAGCGAGAAAGTATCAACAAATCGAGAGATGGGTGGAGGCCCCCGGTGGAATATCTGAAGATTGAGAACCTCAGGAAAACATTCGGAGGAGTAGTAGCTGTCGACGACGTCAGCTTTGAGGTTGAGCAGGGCACGCTCCTCGGGATAATCGGACCGAACGGATCAGGAAAGACCACGACGGTGAACCTGATCACGGGATTTCTCAAACCCGATTCCGGCAAGGTAATGTTCAAAGGGCGGGATATAGCGGGTCTTCGGGCGTCCAAGATCACGAACCTCGGCATCGGAAGGACGTTCCAGATGGTCAAGCCCTTTTACCGTCTGCCTGCCTTCAAGAACCTTGTGGTGCCCTTGTTCTCTCCACGGGTAAAGAAGATGGGCGGTCACTACGGTGAGAAAGATACTCTTGCCCTCGACATCCTTGAAGACATCGGGTTTGAGCGGGATTCGGCCGTGCCCTACAAGCCTGCCAGCATCCTTCCCCACGGGTATCTGAAACGGCTCGAGATGGCAAGGGTGATAGCCCTGCAGAGCGAGCTTATCGTCTTTGATGAGTTATATTCGGGGCTCACGCTGGCAGAGGTTGCCACCATATCACCCATGATCGAGAAGCTGATCGAGGCCGGCAAGACGATAATCATGGTGGAACATCGCCTGAAGGAGCTTTTCAAGATTGCCCACAAGGTGATGGTCCTCGACCAGGGCAAAAAGATTGCAGAAGGCAGTCCCAAGGAGATCATGAAACAGCCGAGCGTCAAAAAGGCGTACCTTGGGGTGGAACTATGAACATGTTGTCCGTAAAAAATCTTACGGTATTTTATGAAAACGCGATCGCCATAAACAAACTATCCATCTCTGTCGATAAAGATGAGATCGTGGGTGTCATCGGGCCCAACAGTGCAGGCAAGACCACGCTGATGAATACGATTTCCGGTCTGATGCTTGACACGAAACTAAAGGAAGACCGGAGGGGCGGCATACGAATCAGTATTTTCGGTTCGATCGAGTTTCTCGGCGAGAATATCAGCAATCTATGGCCGGACAAGAGGGTAAGAAAGGGGATTGCCCTGTGCAGGGAAAGGCACCCTGTTTTCGGGGAAAGCGACGTTGAGGAGAACCTCAAGATTTCGGGATACCTCAGTTCTAAGGAACAGGTAAAAGAATCCCTGTCTCTTGTATATGATACATTTCCCAAACTTCTTGCGATGAGACGAAGAAGGGCAGGGCTCATGAGCGGTGGAGAGCAGCAGATGCTCGCGATAGGAATTGCCCTCATGGCGAGACCCCGGCTTTTACTCCTTGATGAACCGCTATTGGGTCTAAGTCCCAACGTCCAGGCCCAGCTTGTTGAGGCGATTAAGAAGATCAAGCAACAAACAAATATGACGATCCTTATAACCGAACAGTTTGCGAGACCGCTCATCCCTATTATTGATCGCGGGTATGTCATCGAAAACGGTATGTTCGCGTTTGGAGGGAATAAGGATGAACTCTATGATAACCCGGATGTACGGAAAGCCTATTTCGGAGTAGATTATGACGACGAATGAGTGCGTATACGATCTCTTTCTGAAAACCGTTGATACATACAAAAACAAGATCGCCCTTGTATACCTCGGCGAAAAATATTCCTTCACGAAATTGAAGAGGCTTGCGGAGCGTGTCGGTACCGGCTTTTACGACCTCGGGGTACGGCCCGGAGACAGGGTAATGCTTTATATCCCGAACTCCCCCCAGTGGATTCTGGCATGGCTCGGCCTCCAGTATGTCGGCGCAATCGCCGTACCGGTAAGTCCCATCTACACGGCCCATGACATGGGATACATCGCCCGTGATTCCGGAGCGCGGGTGATACTCTGCTCTGACACGAATTTCGGTTATGTAAAGCGGGTAAAGGCCGAAGGGGTTCCCCTCGACACGGTCATTGTGACAAACATAGCGGACATGCTTCCCTGGTGGAAACGGTACATCGGGTTCGCCTTCGACAAGATACCGGACGGAAAGGTTGAAGCGAGTGACGTATATACCTGGGACAGACTCTTAAAGACCGAAGCCAACCCATCATGCATGGCAGCCTCAAGGCCTGACGAGATCATGCAGATCCTCTATACAGGGGGCACGACGAAATTCCCGAAAGGCGTTCCCTTCAAACACACGGTCTTTGTTGAGGGCCTCATGGCCCAGCTCAAGGTCAGCGAGCCCCTCATACCGCTGGACCAGAACAGGATTGTTCAGGGCGCCCCGCTGTTCCATATCCAGGGCGAGATCTTCAGCCTCGGCCCCATCTGTCTTACGGGCTCAACGGTCATTCTCATGCCGAGGGTGAATCTTGACGCCATTTTCCTTTACGTGAAAAGATATCGCGCGACAACGCTGTTTGGCGTCCCCGCCCTGTACAGGATGTTTCTCGAACACGACCGGATTGATTACTACGACCTCTCATCGCTGAAATACTGTTTTACGGGGGGCGATGTGATCCCTCTCGAGGTGATGAGGAGGTGGAAACAAAAATTCGGCGTGCCTATTTCTCAGGGCTACGGCACCACTGAGACCGTGGGCGGCGTGACTATGGTGCCCGTTCTGGGGGATTGGCCTGAAGACTCCATTGGTCCCGTCCTCTCGATCAAGAAGGTGAAGATTGTTAACCCTGATACGCTCGAAGAGGTAGCCGTCGGCCAGCCCGGCGAGATACTCGTCCATTCTGATCCGATGATCGACCGTTATTGGAATAAGGAGGAGGAGACACGTGAGTGCTTCGTGGATATAGACGGACTGTTGTGGTACCGTACCGGGGATATTGTTCGGGCTGACGATAAGGGTTATCTGTACTTCGTCGATCGAACCGCAGACATCATCAAGCACAAAGGCTACCGCGTATCCGCCTCGGAGATAGAGGCCGTGCTGAAAGACCACAGCGCCGTTATCGCCGCTATAGCGGTAGGTGTCCCTGACAGGCGCGTAGGCGAAAGGATAAAGGCCTTTGTTGTCCTGAAGGAAGATGCCGAGGGAGTGACAGGGTATGACCTGATCCGGTGGTGCAAAGACAGGCTGACGTCGTACAAGGTACCGGAATATATTGAATTCAGAGACATGCTTCCGAAATCGAAAGTAGGAAAGTATTTGCGTAGAGAGCTAAGGCAACAAGAACGTAAGAGCTAAGATCGAGACAGACACACCATATAAGGCAGCAGATAGTCGATAGTGAATAGCAATAAAACCAGTGAATAGTGAATAGTAGGTAGTAGATAGCGAGAAACGAAAGAAACCTGAACGCTTGGCACCCTGCCCCTGACGCCTTCCTGAATATTCTGCTTTCTGCTCTTCTGATTTTTATCGTCCCTCGTCCTAGCGCAGCGGACGTCCCTCGGTCCTTATCTCTCTGCCCTCGGCTCCCTGCTGCCTTTCCGTGAAAAAAGGAGAGCTTAAGGCTTGACTTTAATCGCGGTATCTGGCCTATATATCTTACCAGATCTTCTCAGGTTATGTGTAGAGTGTGAGAATGGATAGTGCGAAGACCGATCATAACCCCATGGAATGCCTTTCCCCGACCTTTTTCATCGATAGCGACAATCCGGCGATAAAGGATGTGGTCCGGAAGCTGACATCAGAACCGGAAGGAGATATCCCGAAGGCGGTCAGACTTTTCTACTTCGTACGTGATCAGATTCGCTACAACCCGTATACCCCGCGGTTTCTCCCGGAACATTTCAGAGCGAGTACAACATTGGAGCGGGGCGAAGGGTTCTGCGTGCAGAAGGCCGCGCTCCTCGCGGCCCTTTCAAGGGCGGCAAAGATCCCTGCAAGGCTCGGTTTTGCAGTTCTCCGCAACCATTGTCTGCCGGAACGACTGTCGGCGCTCCTTATAGGTGATGAGATCCCCGACCACGGGTACGCCGAGCTTTACTTAGAGGGCAAGTGGGTCAAGGCCACACCTGCCTTTGACGGGTATACGTCCGGCAGGAACCGGATGGTACCGGTGGAATTCGATGGCATCCATCATGCATTACTCCCGTCGCTCACCGTCGAGGGCAAGCTCCACATCGAATATCTCTCCTTCCGGGGCGAGTATGACGATATCCCCTTTGAATTGCTCACCGAATGGCTTTCTTCTGCACTTACCCCTTTGGGCAGGAAGGTTATCATGGAGGAACAGAGTTGATCGTGGGGACCGGATGGCCAACCCTTGACTTTTGAATGTGTGATGAGAGATGACACACGATACGAACTACGGAGTATATAGTATATAGTAGATCGTATATCGTAAACTACAAAAGAATCCCACGAACGACGATATACGAAATACGATATACGGTTTATTGCAGTAGTCCCCTCACGACTTACGATTCACGACTTACGGATGTTATACGTCTCACGGGCCTTCAGATATGCCTGAAGGCGTTTTTGATGGTCTCTTCTCTGACCGGCCTGGTCACGAGCGAAACGACGACAAACACGATGAATGAAATCGGCAGGGCGATGATCTGGGGGTCGATCATGTTCCAGGGGTGGCCCGCGAGGGTGTTCGATCTGAAGAAAAACCTGCATAGGCCGAATGCCTGCGACTCCTGTTCGTGGAAAAAGAGCATCCAGAAGAGGGAGATGAAAAATCCGCAGAGGATGCTCGCCTTTGCAGCCGCCTTTGTCCCCTTCTTCCAGTAGAGCCCGAAAAGGTACGCGGGTATGAATGTGGCGCCGCAGAGACTGAAGAAGAAGGCGGTGGCAACGGCGATGATGCTT
This sequence comes from Syntrophorhabdaceae bacterium, assembly GCA_028713955.1. NCBI lineage: Bacteria > Pseudomonadati > Thermodesulfobacteriota > Syntrophorhabdia > Syntrophorhabdales > Syntrophorhabdaceae > Syntrophorhabdaceae bacterium. Next base: position 4,002 of record JAQTNJ010000046.1, on the reverse strand, counting down.
TCCGGAAGGATCAACCCTATGAAGAGCGTTGAGAAGATACTGAACACGATCCCGACGCGTGTCACGATCGTGATCTCAGCAACGGATTTGCCCTTGAGCAGTGCCTGCTCGAAGATGTCCCTGGAGAGTGATGTGCCGAGGGTGTGGAAGTGGCTGCTGTTGGCGCTCATGGCGGCGGACATGAGGGTAACGAGGAAGAGAGCAACGAACCACCGGGGATAGAACCGGTCGATATAAAGCGGTATGATCTTGTCGATGTTCCCCTGGACGGCCGCAATCGGTAGTTCGGTATAGTTGCTGTAAAAGATCACGTTCGTCAGTGCTCCCACAGTAAAAGCAACACCGGTGGTGAGTAATACAAAAATTGCCGCAAAGGGGATAGACCTGTTAATTTCCCTGTCTGATTTGAGGGTCATGAAGCGAACACTCAATTGAGGCTGGCCTATGACACCGACCCCGACACCCATGATCATTGTTGTGATGACGTACCACCAGACGGGTGACGCTGCTGCCGGCATGGACGTGAACCCCCTGTGCCCTGCCTCCTTCAGGTATTGGGGGATAAAGGATGTCAGTTTCGTGAGGGCTTCATGGGCGTTCACGACTCCTCCTGCAACATGGTAGGTATAGATGCCAACGGCAGCCATGACAACGACCATGATGATGCCCTGGAAGGCGGAGGTGTAAAGAACGCCTTTCAGTCCGCCCCATATGACGTAACAGGCCGTGATAAGCAGGAAGGCGAGATAGGCTGTTGAAAACGGGATATTCAGATAGACCTCGATAAAACGTGAGATGCCGATGAGAACCGCTGCCGCGTAAACGGGCATGAAGATGAGAATAACGAGACCGGAAAATCCCTGTACGAATCGCGATTCGTATCGCCTGCCGAGAAGCTCCGGGAAGGTATGCGCATCGAGCGCCTTGCCCATCTTGCGTGTCCTCTTCCCGAAAACCACAAAGGCAACCCAGATGCCGATCATTATATTGAGGACGGTCAGCCACGAGAGACTAAACCCGTAAAGGGCGCTTACACCCCCAAACCCGATAATCGCCGATGTGCTTATATGTGTGGCGCCGTAGCTTAGTCCCATCGTGACAGGGTGGACCTGCCTGCCTGCGAGCATATAATCGGATACGGTTGTGGTGCGACGGTACCCGAGGTAACTCAGGTAAACCGTTATAACAAGATATATAAGGGTAAATGTGATGAGGTAGAACATGGCCCTTAGGGAAGCTTCTCTATTAGTTCAATCTCTTCTTTTTCCCAGCGTATCTCTTCCTTATAGTCCCCATCCTTTTCCGCGGACCCTTTGCGCCAGTTTATGATCCCGTAAATGACGCAGAAAAGAACAGAAATGAAGGTAAGGATAAATCCTGTAAAAATCCAGATGTCCGGAAAGCCCAGCATGGTACTATTTCATTAGCACGGAGATTTTAAAACTGTCAAGAACAATTACTTGGGCTCACGTCGCCCCCTCCACGAACAAAGTCCGTGGAGCCTCCCCCTCTCGCTCAAGAATTCGCTACAAAATATATACTGTACCGGGGCTCACGGCTTGTCCCGTCTTGACGGGGTCGCCCCCTCTTTAAACCAGCTATCAGCATACAGCTGTCAGCGTCGATAATCGATAATCGATCATCGAGTATCGAGCGGCCAGCATCTCATCCTCTCATCTTCTGTTCTTATCGCCGGCATCGGGTATACGGCATCCAGTATCGGGTATTAGGTTCCTTTGCAGTTAACGATATACGATATACGAAATACGACATACGGTTTGTTGTAATGAAATTCCGGTTGACTTTATAATTATCATTGGATATTCTTATTATATAAGACAAACTTGATGGGTTCAGAAATGCGCCATGTGTTTCTGGAGGTGTTTTAAAAAGAAGGATGGTCGGGCCGCCACCTGGAGATAATTCAGGAGGCGGTCTTTATTTTGTCGTAATCCCATACCAAGGAGAGACGAAAGGATAAACAGCTTTGCATAGGTATAATTCAAAGATGTACAACCATGATATGAGCTTTTTTGATGAATCTAAAATTAAAAGGAGGTTACCATGGTGAAACAAACAATGTATCTGTTTTTAGCGATCCTGATGCTCCAGACAATGTTTTTAAAAGGCATAGGTTATGGATTCAACGCCACAGACCTTCAAAAAGTCAATAGCACAAACAAGTGTGAAAAGTGCGACCTGTCGAATGCGGACTTTTCCAATATAGATATGTATGGGGCAAACCTGACAGGGGCAAACCTGACAGGGGCAAACCTTTCCGATGCAAGCTTCAATGACGCCAACCTGACAGGGGCCAACCTGACAGGAGCGAACATCAAAGGGGCAAATTTTTCCGGTGCAAAGCTGTCGAACACCATATGGGTTGACGGCAAAAAATGCCAATCAGGCTCGATAGGCAAATGTCAATAGCCCTTCAGCGGTTAGCTGTGGACAAAGGACAAAGAGGACAGCATAGATAGTTGCCCAACAAAGTAACGCGGATGATCGTAATACACAGATCTCTGTATCTATAAGTGGTTGATCCCATCTCCTTTGTTGTCTTCTTTCATCTTTTTTTCGAGATATTCCCTGGCGATGTCTTTCCCCCCCAGACCGCAGGCTATAGCCAGGGCAAGGATGACTCCTCCAAAGGTTATAGCAAAAGCGATAATAACAGTCTCCCTCCCTATCCCCAGCTGTTCCAGCGCCATTGTACAGGATAATATGAAAACCGTGAACTTCACAAATTTGCTGAGCAGTCCGGAGTATCTGATGCCGGCATTTACCGACGCGATAAGCACGGCCCGTCTGAAAAAATTGCTGAGAAGATAACCTATTATCAAAATGAAAGCCGCGATAAACATATTGGGGATATAGAGAAAAAATCTTTCCAGCAGTTGCTCTACGGTAGGTATCCTGAGGTTTTGCATGGAGACTATCAGGAAAGTAAGGATAATAATCCACCCTATTATTTTGGAGACGAGGACCGATAGAGACTCTCTGATGCCGCTCCTGGAGAGGGCTTCGACGATACCGAACCGTTCCAGAAATTTATCAAGTTTTATGGTCTTGAAAAATTTCTGGAAAATCATCCTGATGATAGCGGCAAGAAATATCCCGATAATCAGGAGGAGAATCGATGCGAAAAGATTAGGCAGAAAGTAAAGCAGTTTTTCATAGCATTTTTCAAAAGGCTCAACAATAACTCTCTGAAAAATATTCATATTCCATACCCCCTTTTATTTATCCCAGTTCTTAATAAGGAAGTCCTTCTTCTCTTCGAACATCGAACGCAGGTTCTCGATCTTCTTCTCAACCTCCCGGGCATCGTTGTCCAACGTTTCCATAACAAACGAGGCTGTCCTTCCTATGTAGAGCGGGGTCAATGATTTTAAAAGATGCTCCCTGTTCATTACCCTTTTATGCGCCGCAAGGATAAAACTATAGATTGTCTCGACCCAGATTTCATCAGGTATCCTGAATGTCCTTTTTCTGCTGCCTGTCAATTTTGTAAAAAAATTGTACAGCTCTTTTGACATAAATTCTTTCCAGAAAACACCCAGTTCTTTGATGCCGAGTGAAAAGCGGTCTACCATCCTTTCCAGGTTTACATTGACCGGCTCGAGACCAACATCGTACTGAAAGCCAAGCGTAGGGACATGCTCAGACGATTTGATGGGTTTCCACACGGCAGAATACGTTTCCATAAGATCGAGCGCAGCACTCACCACCTGGTAGAGCATTGCACTCAAATCCGCACCAGGGTCTTTTGCGTCGTGGATCTTTGCCCCGAGATATGATTGGCAGACCGGGAAATTGTTCGCAATGGCAGTGGATGTCATCCATATATCTATGCCGTATCGCGCGACATCCGTTTCCCACACATCCTTGGCCAGGTAAAAGCCGGCAAGTTTTCCTGAAAAACCAAAATCACCACCAATAGGTTGTCTGACGCGCTTGCGATAGAGAGCGCTCGTTAAGGGATAGACTATGCTGTTTGTA
>JAQTNJ010000045.1:10655-17368 GCA_028713955.1 Syntrophorhabdaceae bacterium | reverse complement strand
TGTGTGGGGAATGTGTCATTGCGAGCCCGCAGGGCGTGGCAATCCCACCTTTTGAGATCGCCACGTCGCTTCGCTCCTCGCGATGACAATAAAGAGTATGTTCCTTGCACCTCGCGTTTTCTCCTCATGCCCTTACGCCTCACGGATGTTCCATGTTTTTCGATATACGAACTACGATATACGATCTTCATGAGCCGCCTTTCACCGTCCTTTTTGTTTCTTGTTTGCCATCCACCATTCACTATCGACTATTCACTGCCTTTATACTATTCACCGCCTTATCGTTTCTTTTGCCTTAAACTATCCACTATTCACTATCGACTATCGACTGCCTTTAAGCTATTCACTGCCTTTAAACTATTCACTATCGACTATCGACTGCCTTTATTACCATTTAAACTTCACTCCCCCTGTTGCGGAATGGACGGTCTCTCTCGCTCTCACCTGTGCGTCATAGGCGAGGAAGAAGCTCCAGTTGTCCTTTACCTTTCCCGTTATCCCCAGGGAGAAGACGCCGCTGTCCCTGTCGAACCTGTCGGAGTACACGGTAAAGGAACCTGAAGGCGCACCGGCGAGACGGGCGTCGAGGAGGACCTCGTCGTCGCCGAACTCGTGGACCCAGCGGGTGGATAGTTCGGGGGTCACAAGGAAGGTCTTCGTGATACGAATGTCTCTTGCCACGCGGACACCGAGGGCGCCCTGGAGGGACAGGGTATTCGCGCCGTCTGTAACGAGGCTCAGGGCCTGTGCCCCTCTTTCCGTGAAGCCGCCCCGGTAGTTCTGAAGGGCAAGGAACGAGGCATAGGGGGTGACGGCGAAGCACCCGGTGGCGGGCATCCGGTATCCGCTTTCTATATACCCCGAGAGATCGCTCCCCTTATAGGATCCCTTCGCCACCCGCGAGACGGTCCCGAAGTTGATGTAGCGACTCGTCTCATAGCTGTTCCTGCTGTAGGCAAAGGCGAGGTCCATGTACCACCTGTTGCTTTTGGGGGTATAGGAGCCGTAGATCGCGCCCTGGAGGCTGTCCTCGCTCCCCCTGTCCCTTAAGTCCTTCATGTTCATGTCCGTCTTCGCGTATGCCAGGGCGAATCCGGCCCTTACGGCAGGGGTGAGGTTGAAGTCCATGCCGGCCATGGTGCCGCCGACGGTAAAGTCATACCGGGAGGCGGTGTCATCGCCGTCCCTGTCACCGGTTGTGCCGTATCCCTTTATCCACAGGTTGAAGGGGTCTTTCTTCCCGTCCTTTGTTATATACGAGGCGCCTCCATCGGTAAGGGTCTTCATGTTCGCCGCAAGCATCGTAAGGGGGCTGCCCCGGCCTTCCATCGCATTGGAAGTGAGGGAGGAGGAGCGGCGGAAGAGGTTCCGGTAGAAGTTTGCCGTCCGGTAGGTGTCGATGATCGTGTACGCCGTGTGGGACGTACCGCCCATCTGGTCGAAGGCGTGGCGGACGGAGGTGACATCGAGGCTGTTCAGGACATTGTATATCCCCCACATGTCATCGGAGATGAAAGCGGAAGCGGAAGGAGAGTTCCTGGAGTCGTCGAGGTAACGGGACACGGCCCGCTGGTTGCGGGTCATGGCACGGTCAGCGCCGTTGAGGATCGAGGTCACAATGGCGTACATGTCCAGGCCGTTCGGATCATATTCATAGGACACATGGACGTAGTTGCCCGTATGTTCATACCGGTCGTACGTGCCGTTGAGGCCCGATGCTGTCCCCACGATGAGATGTTTCCCGCCCCTGACGCTGTCGGTATGAAAAATGATGGTGCCCTTTATATCGGCCTTGTCGGCCTTTATTTTCGCGAAGGTGTGGTCTGCGGCAACGCCGACCTCATAGGTGCTGTCCGATCCCTGGGTATAGGTGCCGGCGACATTGACGGCGCCCCTGTTACTTACTGTGCCGCCGGTTCCGAGATTGAGCGTGGCCGTGTTGAACGTGCCCCTTTGCTTGACGCCGAGGCTGCCCGTGTTGAGAAAGCCGTCAGTGGCGCCCCCGCCGACATTTGTAAGCCCGTCTATATTGGCGGTTGCACCTCCTAGAACCGTCGTTTCTCCCGCAATGCTCAGGCTGCTGCCGGTACCGGTCAGGATGGTTTCCCCGCCGGTGAAGGTGAGCGTCTCGAAGTTCCTGGCCTTGAAATCCACCTGCGTGCCGGCGTCGTTGAATTCCATGGTATCCGCACCATCGCCCCCGTCCACCCATCCCGTCACCCCGGTTCCCCTGCGGAAGGTGGCCTTATCGTCGCCTCCACCCATATCGACGGCAGTACCGTTGCCACCGGCTTTGGTGGCCTGGATCGTGCCGGAGTTGTCGAGGGTATCGTCGTAATCATCAGAAGAAAGCCTTATACCGACCTCTCCGCTTATCGTTCCACTATTCGTGATATCGACTTTGCCTATACTAACATAAATGCCCGTTGCCCGGTGTTGCCCACCCACTCCAATGTCGTCTGTGGCCTTGATCGTGCCGCTGTTTTCCACAGTCCCACTGTCGTAGAAATATATGCCGAAATCTTTGTGCGCCCATATGATACCTTCGTTCGTTACTTTTCCATTTACACGAAAAGTGACACCCGTACATCCTTCGACCAGCGAGTCCTTCCCGAGATTTTGGACTATCCCGGAGTTCAGACGGACAGCGTCAACAGAAGCCAAAGGAGCGGTGATACTACCATAGTTCGTTATCGTTGAAGTCGCATTTATGAATATATTCGAATTAATACCTCCAATCATTGATGCACCAACTCCGTTTGTCACATTCATGGCGATTGTGGAAAAAATCGCTCCCCCCGCGCCTTCGATCACGCCTGTGTTATAGACCGTGTTGATTTTATTAGCGTCAATCCCGTTGAAAGCGATCCCCCTATTCGTATCGCTCTTTATTAAATTAGTATTTATTACCGTGCCGTGCTTCATAAAAATGCCATTACCAGTTAGAAGATCACTAGCCGTTTTACGGGCGGCGATGACACCATTATTGTTCACCGTCCCGGTAGTGAAATAAACAGCTGAGCTGGCAGTACTCTCAACCCTCCCGTTCTGCTTGACCTGCAGCGTCCAGCCATCGGAATACGCTGTTATGGCATTCTGCGACCCGGTAACGTGCACATTGCCTGTGTCTGTAACGGTGACCGTCTTGTCAGAACCGGAGTTTGGTTCCTCGTCCAGATTCACCGTGTTTGTCCGCTCGCTGTCGATTGTCACCTGGCCGTAAACGGGACAGAAAACACCCGGCATGGCGACAAGAAGAAACAACATCGCACTAATGATCCCGATAAAGGATAATCTATTCATTTGCATACCTTTTCCCCCCGCTGTTGAATCTTTTATTGTCAGCCCTCAGCGATCAGAGATCAGCCCATGGCAAACTCGATACTCGTCGCTGGTCGCTCGATACTCGATGATCGATTATCGATAATCGACACTGACGGCTTTCTGCCTTTCACCTTTTTCTTTAATTCCACATTGTATTTCTTCCATAGTGGCCGTGAAACAATAATGTTCCCGGTAAGCCATTTTTGGTGTCGAATCGGACAAAGCGAGGAAAACAGGGAAAATGGGAGGATGCGAGGATGGGAAGATGCGAGGATGGGAGGATGCGAGGATGCGGTGCTGGTCGCTCGATACTGGATACGGAATCAGCATAGCGCAAAGCGCATGGCGCATAGCGGAACAACCGTGAGGAGCTTCATTCTTTATTGTCATCGCGAGGAGTGAAGCGACGTGGCGATCTCATGTAGCTTAATTGAATGAGATTGCCGCGCCCTACGGGCTCGCAATGACCAGGTACCTGTTACCTATCGCCTATTACCCATTACCTATCACCCTTCACAATATCTGCTGACAGGCGACCGGCGATCCCTGATTTTACGAGAAAGAAGTAAAAACAGGTTGCACCTCAGCGGGATAATAGGTAAAATGTCTTAATCATCTTTAACGGGAGTCCAAAGACATACAAAGAGGGGTGAAGAGACGGACTTGACGGGATCAGGTTCTCCACAGCGAAGTAATCCTTTTGCGCTTCTTTTTTCTGCCACAGGCAGGTGGGCGATCCGCCTTGTCGGTGATCTGGGCGCGATGGCTGTTTTCTTTTCCCTGGCCTTTGTCAGTATCTTCCAGCGGAAGCAGTTTCGCGAGATCGTGAGACAGGTCTTTTACATCGGCGCCAGGTCGTCCCTGATCGTCATGCTGGTAGGCCTTTTCACCGGTATGGTCCTGGGGCTGCAGCTTTTCTACACACTGGTGAAGTTCGGCTCTGTCGGGGCCCTCGGGTCTGCCGTGTCCCTTTCCCTCATCAGAGAACTGGGGCCGGTCCTCACGGCCATCATGATCACCGCGCGGGCCGGGTCCGCCATGGCAGCGGAGATCGGGATCCTCCGCATCTCCGAGCAGATCGATGCCCTCTATTCCATGCGGATCGATCCGGTACGTTATCTTGTCAGCCCGAGGATTGCCGCCTCGATCATCAGCTTTCCCCTGCTCACCGCCTTTTTTGATCTTATCGGGATAATAGGGGGGTATCTAACCGGGGTGGTCCTGCTGGGGACAAATGGGGGCACATACCTCTACCGGGTGCAATCCTCCATCAATATGGTTGACGTCAGAGGGGGTTTTATAAAATCCTTAGTCTTTGCCCTTATCGTATCATGCATCTGCTGCTTCCAGGGGTATTTCTGCCATATGCGGTCTGACGGTTACGGAGCAAGGGCCGTCGGCCTTTCGACCATCTCTGCTGTCGTGCTATCCTGTGTGCTGATCCTTATCGCCGATTATGTGGTAACATCATTCCTTATGTAGGACAGGTCATGGAAACAATACCGTTGATAGAATTCAAAAATGTCACAAAACGATTCGGCGACAGAACCGTGCTGAACAACGTCAACGTCAAGATATACGAAAACCAGATCACGACGATCATCGGTAAGAGCGGTACCGGGAAGAGCGTGCTCCTCAAGCACATCATCGGCCTGCTCAAGCCCGACGAAGGCACTATCCTTTTTCAGGGAAAACCTGTAGGCGCGATGAAAAAGGGCGAATGGGACGAATACAGGAGCACCATCGCCTATCTGTTCCAGAATAACGCCCTTCTTGATTCGATGACGGTCTTCGAGAATATTGCCTTTCCCCTCCAGCAGACCACGAACCTTAGCAAGAAAGAGATCGAGAAAAAGGTATTGAAAAGGATCGCGGACCTCGAGCTCACCGAGGCCATGGACAAGTATCCGTCGGAACTCTCGGGGGGAATGCAGAAAAGGGTAGCCCTGGCGCGGGCGCTGGTTGAAGACCCGAAGATCGTGCTTTTTGACGAGCCGACTACGGGTCAGGACCCCATCCGGAAGAACATGATCCTGAGCATGATCACCCACTACAGGCGAAAGTTCGGGTTTACCGCTGTCATGATAAGCCACGACATCCCTGATGTCTTCTTTATCTCGGACAGGATCATCGTCCTCTGGGAAGGGCAGGTAGGCTTCGAAGGGACCTATGAAGAGACCGCAAAACTGAAGATCCCATTGATCGACGAATTCTTGCGCAGCCTCGATGGGTTCCAGGACGAATTGACAGGCCTGCTCTCCAGGGAGGCATTCAGGATGCACTATACAACGATGCTGGGCGGTACGACTAAGTTGGTAGCGGTTTCAGCCGCTGTCCTGAACGTCCGGCTCAACATACTGCACGATGCCCTCGGACCGCAGCCTGCCGTGGAGGTTCTGAAGGCGCTCGGCGAATATACAAACAGTCACTTCAACAACGTTGGAGGATTCTCGGCGCGCTACAGCAGGGACCAGATCCTCACCATATTCCCGCACACGTCCCTTGATGAGGCAAAGGAACTGCTCGCGCAGTTTGCACAGAAACTGCAACAAGGGGCCCTTGACAATATAGAGAGTGTTGCCCTGGCAAAGATGGACGCGGAAGAAAGCTTCGATATCTACATCAGGGCAGGCACCACAGAGGTCATGCCGAATGACAAGATCGAGCAGATCATCGAGAGGGCTGAAGCAAACCAGGAGATCATCGCAACTCACCGATGCAATTGTGGAGGGAGCGTAGAATGAAAAAGTATTCCATAGAAACAACGGTAGGTGTTTTCGTTTTGGTCGGTCTCATATGCGTGGGGTATATGACCGTCAAACTCGGCAAGGTTTCGTTGTTCGGGGAAGACACGTACCCGCTTTATGCGCGGTTCGCCACGGTCTCGGGGTTGAGGGCCGGCAGTGCAGTCGAGATATACGGCATTGAGGTAGGCAGTATAACGAGCCTGGGCATAGACACTGAGAGACAGATGGGGCTCGTTGCAATGAAAATCAATAAGGGGATAAAGATATACGATGATGCAGCGGCCACGATTAAGACCGCGGGGCTTATCGGCGATAAACTTGTAAAAATCGATCCGGGAGGATCCGGGGATCTGCTCAAGCCGGGCGGCACGATCACGCAGACCTCGGTGCCGACTGACATTGAAGACCTGATAGGCAAGTATGCCTTTGGAGACGTGAAGAAAGGGCCGGAGAAATCCACCAAGTAACCAGGGAGAATGTTATGAAAAAATGGGTGACTTTAGCAACACTGTTTATCCTTTTAATGGTTCCGTTCCTCGCTTTTGGGGGCGTACCGCTTGACACGGTGAAGACAAACGTGAACAGCGTGCTCGATGCGATGCGCGACCCGAAGCTGAAAGGGGAAGCGGGCAAGAAGGTAAA
>JAQTNJ010000045.1:0-10555 GCA_028713955.1 Syntrophorhabdaceae bacterium | reverse complement strand
ATCGAGCCGTGGAACAGGGCCATGTATCATTTCAATGACAAGTTCTATTTCTGGCTCCTGAAGCCTGTGGGCCAGGGCTACAAGTACGTCATACCTGAGACCTTCAGGATAATATTCAGTAACTTCTACGAGAACATAATGATGCCCATCCGCTTCGTGAACAACCTGCTCCAGGGGAAGCCGGATTACGCGGGGCGCGAGCTTGCACGTTTTGTCATCAATTCCACCGTCGGGGTTGCCGGGTTCCGGGACTGTGCCAAGGATTGTTTCGGGATTACAGGCCGCAAAGCGGATCTTGGCCAGACGCTCGGCAAGTACGGCATAGGCTCCGGGTTCTATATCGTGTGGCCCATCCTCGGTCCTTCCAACCCCCGTGACACAATCGGATGGGTAGGGGACCATTTTCTGAAACCTACCACCTATCTCAGTTCAGACCTGTTAGACGCTGAAACGATAGCCCTCACTGCCCATGAAAAGGTCAATGATTTCTCCTTCCATATCGGGGACTATGAAACGCTGAAAGGGGCTGCCATCGACCCGTACATCGCCATACGAGACGCCTATGTCCAGTATCGCAAAAAGCTCATAGAACAGAACGGGGGATCGCAGGAGAGCGACAAGACATCGAAGGACGATAAAAAGGAGTAGATCAAGGATATCCCCAGCGCCTTCCGATCAGATCCGTAATGGGGGAGGAGGTTCCATACCAATGATCCGAAGTCTCATATGGTTTTATATCTTTGGGGGCGTATTCGCTTCGGCAATGTTCCTGAGGGCGTACCAGGACCTTGCAAACCTCACGATCGGGATCTTCCTGCTTGTATCCGCCCTCGTGGTATATAACAAGCGTAATGAGATAGAGAACTGGATAAACGACAGGAAGGATAAAGGCAGTGAAGGGTAGTACGAGGAAACTTGTTTGTACGCTTTATATTTTCGATAAAGAGAGGAAAGAGATGAAAACAAAAAGATTAAGTGCCGCTGCAACTTTTAGTGTGTGGGTCGCCTGCACAATGCTGGTCGCCATGCTTGGGTCAGCGCAGTGTTGGGCTACAGAGCCCGTCCTCGGGGGGTCGTCAGGCAATGTAGCCACCGGATCGGCCGGAGGTGCAGCTTCTGAGGGCAGCAGTCAGCTCGAAAGGTGTACCGAATCCTTTGGAACCGTTGCAGTTGTGGAGGATCAGACGGCACCCTGGTATAGTACCCTGTCGGAATACAAGCTTGGCTCCACCGTACCCGTGCTGCGTATGATGATTCAGCAATCGAACTGTTTTGTTGTGGTTGAACGTGGCCGTGCGATGCAGAATATGATGCAGGAACGAGCCCTTGAGCAGAGCGGGGAAATGCGTCAGGGGAGCAATTTCGGGAAAGGGCAGATGGTAGCGGCTGACTATACCATGAGTCCTTCAATCCAGTTCAGTAAAAAAGGGACCGGGGGTGTCAGCGGTGCTTTGGGTGGTCTTTTCGGGTCGGTAGGTCGGGTAGTGGGATCGATAGCCGGCGGTTTGAAGTCAAACGAGGCCGCTACCACGCTTCTTCTGACCGACAACCGTTCCAGCGTCCAGTTGGCTGCAGCGGTGGGGAGCGCAAAGAACTATGACTTCAACCTCTTCGGCGGCATATTCGGGAGTGATGCAGGCGGATCTTTAGGCGGCTATACAAACACGCCGGAGGGAAAGATCCTGACGGCCGCTTTTATGGATTCGTACAACCAGTTGGTCAGGGCGGTGCGTAACTACCGGGCGCAGACGATCAAAGGGGGACTCGGTACCGGGGGACGTCTCGGTGTGCAGGGAGGGCAGACCCCGGCATCGACGGAGATCAAATAGGACTCGCCGGGCTTAGAGTTTTATGTGCCCTTGAGGATATGTCCATAATTAAATAACGATCCCTGAGAAGCAACTCGATTTTTGAAGTAGTTGCAGGATGCATAAAAAATTAATGTAGTAATGATAATGCATTGGAAAGTACATATGGTCTTCACTATGCAACGGTGAGTAATCCAATCCGGAACCGTGAGAAAAGATAAAATACAAGATAAAAGACCTGACCCCACCCCCCCCACCATTTTTGAGATCACTGCGAGTGATCTCAAAAAGGAGAGGGATCACATGATGAGAGAACCGGATCAGCAATAAGAACAAGAAAGATTAATTTAAGGATTTCTCCTCTATAACCTTTTCATGAAGCCATATTTTGATAAGGGCGCCTCGATCAACACCTATTCTTTCACGAATTGCGTCAATATCCCGCACAAGAGATTCTGCAATGTCCAACGTTATGCGTATCTTTTTGCTCGAACGGGTTACCTTGGCCTTCGATAGATCGATGAGATCCATAACATCCTCTCCCGCATCAAACCTCTTGTCAAATTCGTCCGTTGTTTTAGCTAAAAGTTTCTTTTTCATAGATTTTCTTCTCCTTGGTTCTCGCTCGCCGTACCGAAATGATACGGACAGCGTCATCCCTGATTGTATATATGGCCGTCCATACCTTGCCTTCTATGGATCCAATCACAATCCATCTCTTCTCTATCGGATAAGGAACCTCGATCTCGATCCTGTTTTCATCAAGCCATATCTTGCGGGCGGTTTCAAAGTCGATCCCATGTTTTTTAAAGTTGGACCTGCTCTTTTCCTTGTCCCACTCGAATCTCATATACATTAATTATACAATATTTGTACACATTTGCAACAGTTGTATGTAAAGACAAGATCTTTGTGCTACCGGGCGCCGAATCTGCGAGGAAAGGTGCTCGCCTCACCGTGAATTTTGGAAACATAATAGGGATAAATTGCATTATTAAGGCAAAGGTGTTGGGCGCATCCATATAGGGACGCCTCACACCTCATGTAACCACGGCAAAGAATTTCATTGTATTTTTATAACCTTTGGAGGAAGATAAAAGTAAGGGTGGGATTATGGGGATCAATCATCTGACAAGAGATTCTTTGGCTGGGGGATGGTTATTGAACGTCCCCTCTTAACACTGGTTGTGATAAGAGATATTTATAATTTGATGGACGCCGCCCCCATAGGCCCACAAGTAACGATATGGGAAACTAACTATGGGAAGAAACAATAGGATACGGAGGGCCCAAAAGAAGCTTAACAAGACGAGGAGAAGAAAAGAGCTTAATAAAAAGAGAATAATAAAAAACAATAAGCCATTCAGCCCTGCGTTGCAGATGATGCAAAATCCATTTGCGAACTTAAGCGATATTGATCGAAAACAAGCCATACAAGAGTTTATCCAAAATAGTGAAAAAATATATCAAGAGTCTCTCGCCAAGGTCAGGGAAATACTACATCGTTATGATCCAATTTCCATCCTTTCTTTATTGGCTACATATGGCCTCACTGTAGGTGTAGGTAAAACTGGCATTCAAAAAAATGATAGCGATTTTGAGATGCTTCAGTCTCATGTTGAAATATGCCAAGCTCTAGCGCTTCAAATCAAGTCAGAAGAACTACAAAGACAGCTTGTTGACAATGATGTATTTCAAGAGTTGTGTGATGCCCTTATAAAGCTTATGCGGGCAGACGATTACAGGGATTTAGAACCGGGCATTGAAGATGAGCCGGAGGAAGCAAAAGAAGTCAGGCTGTTACAGCAGATGATACGAATTAACACGAAAATGGTCCGTAACTGGGGCTACTTCTCGCAAGTAAAGTCTATTTCACAGGAAGTCTATGGATACTTTGATGGGCTACTTGAAAAAAAATATGGTTTTTGTGCTAGTAATATAATTGACCTATTTCAGTTACTTATAGACGAAATAGAGACTGCCATCTCAAATCGATACCAGCATCTATCGAGGTTATATAAATTAAAAGATAAAACTGAGTTGGTTTACAAGTATTATGAATTGATCGGGGAACCAACTGATAAAGCTGATCAATTTTTACAAGGCATAGACATTGCATCTATTCCCTTTAAGTCATTGTTCACAATGTTGGTATCCCATTATGATCTATGGTTACATAAGAACTATGAATTCTCCCCGGAGTATCTGTCGGGCAAGCTTGGAGTTGATAAAGATGTAATAAAAAAAATGCTGGATGAATTTTCGTATGAATGGGGTGGCTTAGAATCGTATGAAACAGAACATTTGTATCTTTCCAATCCTGTCTGGTTGCGTCCAGTAATTAAAATAGAGCCTGATAAATATTTCTGCGTATTTCCCCAAGTATTTTTTAGCTTCATTATTCCTTTTTTAGACAGGCTTGTAGAAAAAATTAACAAGGAAGCTCTCAGCGATAGACGGGCTAATTATCTGGAAGAAAGGATTGTCGATATTATAAATAGAAGATTTCCAGAATCTAATACTGTTTCAGGAGTGGAGTGGAAGTTTAATACTACAGAATATGAAACTGATTTAATTACATTTATTGACTCACATGCAATCATTGTCGAAGCAAAGTCGGGCAAGATAAGTGATCCAGCCCTAAGGGGGGCACGTGATCGTTTAAAAAAACATATTGAAGAAATTTTAATCGCTCCCAATATTCAATCTAAGCGACTAAAGGAAAAGTTGGAGGAATTAATAACTAAACCGGAAATGGTTGATGAACTGCGTGACAAACTGCCTATAGATCTGAATAGCATTCATAAAATAATACGTGTTTCGGTATCGCTAGAGGATTTTGCCTCAATTCAGGCTAATATTGCTCAATTGAGAGAAACCGGATGGTTGCCTGAGGACTTTGAACCATGCCCAACAATGAATTTAGCGGATTTTGAAACATTATTTGATTTCCTAGATCATCCGGTTCAAATTATCCATTATTTAGAGAGGAGGCAAGAGCTAGAGGGTGTGTTTAAATATATGGGTGATGAGCTTGATTTGATGGGTTTGTATATAGGAACCCTTTTTAACATTGGCGATGTTGATCCAGACGACAATTTTGTAATGACCGGAATGTCGTCTCCACTGGATGCATATTACAATTCTAGAGATGCTGGTGTTGATATACCAAAGCCTAAACCTCAAATTAGTCCTTTATTCTCTGGAATTTTGCACCAATTAGAAAGACGACATACGCCTCGATGGACAGAAATTGGCGTAATCCTGAATAGATTTTCTCCTGATGACCAGCAAAAACTTACAAAAATGATCGAGACTCTCAAGAAAAACGTTCGGAAGAACTGGATGATAACTGGTCATAATAATATGGTTATTTGTGTACCACCCAAAGCTTCTAAATATGCCATTTGCTATGTCATATATAACAATAATAATGCTCATAGAAGGAATGAATTTATACAAAAAGTAGCTAGATCTGGACTCGAAGTTGAGCATGTTGAACAATGTTTGGTAATAGCAAAAAACTTGGATGATAATGATCTTCACTACCACTTTATTGGGTTGATGGAAAAACAAAAATATCCCCATGCCTCCTAAAAACAGTGAAAGGGGATCAAGGGAACAGTAGTACCAACCCTTGACATTTGAAAACACAAGGGGAGGTTAAAATTATAAACCATCGGTACAGGGACGTTGGTAACTTGTTCATGATCTTTTATTATCTTTGGTATCTCAACGTGTGGGACGTGCCAAACTGACGCGCTATTTCGGCAACCGGCATACATAACTCCGGTGGCAGCAAGTTAGTTACCAAAGTTACCAACGTCCCTGAACACCTGAACACCCGTCCCTGAACACCCTGAACACCGCTTGCCCTTCCATTGTACACTCCCTCCTCTCGTTAGTCGAGGGTGTCTACTTTAGTGGGGAAGGTACGCGATCGGGTGCACGCAATCGTTGTGCGATCCTGTTTTGTCACGTTAGTCAACTACGTCCCTGATTTCCGCTCATCACTTTAAGAACAGCTCACCACGGATGAAGGATCTCTATGGGAGGGTAGCGTACAAACACGGAAAGAATACTGCCCGGGTAGCAATAGCCCGGGAGATGCTGAAGATCATCTATGCGATGCTCATACACAGAAGACCGTTCATCAGGGAATAGACCGGTCGTCTCCCTGGGGTCATGGCTTGTCCTTGAGACAAAGCCCTTGAGATCTGAATGAGAGGCCGGTATCCGACAGTATAGTGTGCCGAAAGAGCACGGATAGGTGACTGAAACCTTGCATTGGTCCTTACAGGGACCCTTACGGATCGGCCCGGAGGAGGTGCTTTCACTTTTTACTTGACGTTCTTTTTCATAGGTGACCCCTTACCCGCTTACCCGACCCTGAACAGTGAACAGTGTCCCTGAACACCGATGAACACTGAACATATTTATGTCCCCATAGGCACACAATAATGGGCTAATTGCCTTTCCAAACTGATATTAGTAGTTCAGTCAAAAAACGGTAATTAGTCTTCCGGAAAAACAATACGAGCACTTATGCCAACCTTGTCGAGCAAATAAAGCAATCCTCCGCCATCAATTAATTCTATAGGTTTATCTTTTGCAAACTCATATGCATCAGGACCATAATTGCTCGTGGTTACAAGAATACCTTTGTTCGCGCCCTCATTCATCATTGTGCCGTATAAATCCCTCACAGCCGAAACTCCTACAACATTTTTGTATCTTTTGGCCTGAATTACTACCTTTCCTCCCAAGACAGGTCTTACATCAAATGCAACAGCATCAACACCGCCGTCTCTCGATGATCTTGTCAGTTTTGTTTCGAGGCCCATTTTCATAAACAAATTACTTACAAAGTTTTCAAATTCAAAGGGATTTAGGTCCATAATATTAAAACGGCTATCTATTTCAGAAAGAACATCCTTTTGGTCTATAAATCGTTTGTCAACCATATCAAACTCGATGATGGGTTTTACGGCAACTAATTCTGATGGTTGTGGAGATACCTGCGCACCGAGATTCCGCAAACATGCCTTTTTATCAATCTTATCTAATTGAATCTCTTTAAAATTTTCTTTTGTTGTTCTTACGGACATGAGATATGGTTTGATATTTTTTCCCGTTGCTGGATCTATGGTCTGTACAAACCCATTAAATACAACTACGTCAATATGGTTGCCCTGATCAGCCTCAATGACTTCATGTATGGTGCGAAGAGTAATTGATGAAACGATGTCTTGATATAAATTTTTAATATCTGTTGCTTTTCGTGGTTTTTCCTCTATGATATCACGTGTTTTATTATATTTATATTCCACTACTGGAGGTACTGTATTTGAAGCCGGTAGCTGATAATCAATAACCAATTCTTTTGATTCTGGAGCATAAGTAATTCTAAAATTTTGTGGGCAGCCATCAGGATATTCGGACCTTTCTAACACCATTGTATTATAGTCAACAACGCCCTCCTTGGAGCCGCTTTTGTAAAGAGATTCAAATTCATCAATGGCCTTGTTTTTTTCTTCAATATCGAGGAGAAATGCTTTCTTTTTGCCCCCATATTCATTTTTGAGCAATTCTAATTTTTTCTTTCTTTCAACCTCGGTTTGTTCATAATGTTTCAAGGCGGTATTGTATTCTTGTTCTGCTTTTTTTGAGGAAGCATCGTGCCGTTCTTTCCAGCCTGGGATAAGTTTCGTAAAAAATGTTGGTGCCGATACTTTTGACATATAAATATCTTTACTCGGAGCTACAGTTGGTGTTGACACTTCTTTTGGGGGATTAAAGGGCTGATACTGATTCCGCAACCTTAAAGAAGAAAATGTAATCGTATCGTCTTTAGATAGCGTATTCTCCAATATTGAATTGAGATCCTCAATTTGTTCCAGAAGCCCTTGATTATTTTCTTCTACTTCAGCTATTCTATTTTCAATATATCTCTGCTTTTCCTCTTTCTCAAATAAGTGCCTTGCTCTTTCTTGTTCGCGTTCCAGCCTTGCATTATAGCGGATCGCCCTTCTTTGCTCCATCCTTGCCTGACGCTGGGATCGAGCAACTTCTTTTGCAAGAATAGTAAAAAATCCTGATCTCCTCCCCATAATCCACCCCTTATTTTCTATCTATGTTAAACATTTTTACATTGTCAAATGCGTCTGTCAATTCATAAGTTTATGCGCAGAACAAAGGGACCAGCTGTTGACAAGAGATAATAAAACCATAGACGAGTAGAAAAGCAGAATGCCATGAAAGGTGTGAGACGTTCGGCGAGAAATACGGCAGAGGGCAGAGAGATAAACTTTTCAGTAAAGTTTTTTGTTTCAGCTAACTGCTATCGACTATTCACTGTCTTTGTCCCGGATATATCACGTAGAGCATCGGTGTCGGGCTTGTTGCTCGAGACTAACCTCGCAATTAAACCGTCCCTTTAGCAAACCGTCGTGAGAGAAAGGCAGCAGAGAGCGGAGAGCTGAGAGCCAAGAGTAAACTCAACAAACCCAATGAACGCGAGCGATATAAACCAGCCCACAACGTGGGCGAGAAGGGGTGGCTCCACGGACCGGGGCACCCACCCAGTGGGTGGGTCGCGTGGAGGGGGCGACGCGAGTCCCGATAACTGTAGCCGCTGGAGCGTATGAGCGTGTTTGCGGGGAAAGTCCGGCACCGATGCTTACCGATACTCATACTGATGAAAATCCAAGCTGGTTACTCGATATTCGATGATCGATTATCGACACTGACTGCTGTGTGCTGACGTGCTGACGGCTATCTACCAAGGAGTTGCCTTTATTGTCTCTTACTATCTACTATTCACTATCTACTATCGACTGCCTTTATGCTGGATACTCGTTACTGGATACTCGATGTCGGCGATAAATCCGGCTGTTCAAGTTAGTGAGATTGCCACGCCCTACGGGCTCGCAATGACCTACCTATTACCTGATTACCTTTCACGTTTCACGGTATCTGTTGTACCCTGCGTCTCTGCGAGAGGCGCCTTAAAAATAAAAGCTGTTCAAGTTAGTGAGATTGCCGCGCCCTACGGGCTCGCAATGACCTATTACCTGATACCTGATTACCTTTCACTATCTACTATCGACTGCCTTTATACTGGATACTCGTCGCTGGTCGCTCGATGCTTGATACCCTTTACTCGATATTCGATGATCGATTATCGATAATCGACACTGACTGCTGACGGCTATCTACCAAGGGGTTGCCTTTATTGTCTCTTACTATCTACTATTCACTATCGACTATCGACTGTCTTAATTCATTTGTTTCAATATCCGCTCTAAGTTTTTAAGCTGTTCCCCGTAGCCTGCCCAGTCTCCCTGTTTCTGAAGTCCCTTGGCCCTTTCAAAGACCTGGGCTGCCTCTTTTGCGAGGTCCTGGATAGAGGCCTTTTTCGCTGCTGCCGGCTGCGCCCCTGCACCTGCGGCCGCCGGGGCGGCCTTTCTGCCGCCGAACATTGCTGCCAGGGCCTGTTCGAGGTTCTCCTCCATCACCACGTCGTTCTCGTAGGCCACGATAACCCTCCGTAGTTCGGGCAATCCCCCCTTGTCCTCTGCGGCCAGATAAAGGGGCTGGATATAGAGGAGGGATTTTTCGATGGGGATGATGAGGAGCTTGCCCCGGATCACCTGAGAGCCCCGCTGGCCCCAGAGGGTAAGCTGCTGCGAGATGTATGAATCCTGGTCTATCCGCGCATCGACCTGTCGCGGTCCGAAGACAAGGCGGTCCCTCGGAAAGGTGAAGACAAGCATTTTGCCGTAATTCGGCTCATCGCAGCGGGCAGCGAACCACGCGGCGAGATTGTCCCTCTTGGCCGGGGTATAGGGCACAAGGAGGACGAATTCTTCTTTCTTTTCCTCGGGGAGCTTCATGATCAGGTGGTTCGCGCTCATGGATTTTTCATTATGGACGGGGACCTCCCAGAGGTCTTCCTTGTTGTAAAATACCTTCGGATCGTTCATGTGGTAGGTGGCATATATGGCAGTCTGGACATTAAAGAAATCCCTCGGGTATCTCACGTGTTTCTTCAGGTCCCCGGCCATTTCCCCGATGGGCTTGAATGCTCCCGGGAAGATGGCGCTGTATACCTTTATGATTACATCGGAGGGGTCGCTGACGTAGAAATCGACCTTGCCGTCGTAGGCATCGATGACGACCTTCACCGAATTCCTCATGTAATTTATCCCGTTCTTCAGCGGCTTCGAATAAGGCAGGCGGGTAGATGCGGTATATGCATCGATCATCCAGTAGATCTTGCCGTTATCCGAAACCACTACATAGGGATCCGAATCAAGGATCAGGAAAGGCGCGATGGTACGTACCCTCTGGACCACGTTCCTGTTGTAAAGTATCCTGCTCTCCGGCGTGATCTCCGAAGAAAGGATGATCTTCGCGGTCCGGAAATATGAGGCAAAGATCGCCCGCTTGAACAGGGAATCGAGATGGACGCCGCCTGACCCCTTGTAAGAGGTATATATATTCCCCTTTGATGTAGGATAGCTGAACTCGGGGATCTTCGTATTCACAATGACATAGTCGCTTGTAAGCTCACCGAAGTATATCTCCGGGACAGATATCTTTATATCTGCAGCCGAGATGGGCGGGATATCCTTTATGATGAATTCGGGCAGACCTTCTTTGGAAATCCTGCTTACAGGCCCCATGACAACGCCGTTGCCGTGTGTAAAGACAAACTTCTCGTTGATCCATGACTTGCTGGGGAG
>JAQTNJ010000044.1:7625-17581 GCA_028713955.1 Syntrophorhabdaceae bacterium | reverse complement strand
CCGAGAAGTCCCTGGGCCTTCACGATGATCTTGCTGTCGGCAGGCACCTTCACGCCTTCTTTAATAGTCAGCGTCAGCGTCGCTTTGTACGCATCAAGGGCGATCTTTTTCACCTTGCCTACCTCCACACCTGCTATCTGCACTGGCGATCGCGGGTCAAGGCCGTTGGCATTGGCAAAGGTAACGGTGATCTCGTATCCGCGTTCACGGAATGCCCCGAACTTTCCTATCCTGAAGGACATGTAAAAGAGTATCAGGATGCTGACAAGCACCACGATGCCCACCTTCAACTCAGGGGAAATTTTATTGCTGCTCATAACTACCTCCTGTAAAACCAGGTATTTTCGTCGCTTTTAGAAATTCTTTCGTAGCCTCGTTTGTGCTTCGTCTTATCTCATACGGCGTGCCGTACTCGATGATCTTTCCATCATAGAGCATGGCAACCTTATCGGCAATCCTGAACATGCCGAGGATATCATGACTGATCACCACATATGTCTTCTGTATGCGCTGCTGTGTCTCCTTTATCAGGTCAAGTATCGACAGGGAGATTATCGGATCAAGGGCGCTTGTAGGCTCATCGAAGAGTATGATGTCCGGGTTCAGAACAAGAGCCCTCGCAAGCCCTACCCGCTTTCTCATGCCGCCCGACAATTCCGAAGGCATCTTTTCCGTAAACGCCAGAAGGCCGACCTGTTTTAATCGTTCCTCCACTATGCTTTCGATCTCCCTGCCGGAGAGCTTTGTATGTTCCCGGAGCGGGAAGGCAACATTATCAAAAACATCCATGGAATCAAAAAGGGCCGCTTCCTGAAAGAGCATGCCAAAACTCCTCCGGACTTCGTTGAGTTCCTTCTCGGGAAGTTTCGTAATATCATTACTGTTCACCCATATCTCTCCGCTGTCGGGTTTAAGGAGACCAATGACATGCTTCAGGAGAACGCTTTTCCCGCCGCCGCTTTTCCCGATAATGACGGTGATCTTGCCTGTTTCGATCTCAAGATTGATCCCGTCCAGCACTTTCTGCGCGCCAAAACTTTTGTAAAGGTCAACAATCCGTATCGCCGTATCTTCCATATCAGAACATAAGGGAGGTCAGTACGTAGTCGGTGATAAGGATCGTCACGCTTGACATTACCACAGCCTCTGTAGTTGATTTCCCGACGCCTTCCGCTCCCCCGCTCGTATAAAAACCTTTATAACAGGAGATAACACTCATGATAATCCCGAAAACAGCCGCCTTGATAAGACCGTTGTAAATGTCCTCAAGGTCAAGGTACTTGATGATCTTGTTAATGAAAGCACCTTCGTTGATACCGAGGAGCTTGACGCCGACGAGATACCCGCCGATGATACCGACAAAATTCGAGATCGATGTCAATACGGGAAACATCAGGAAAGAGGCGATTACCCGCGGCACAACGAGGTACTTGATGGGGTTTAAGGCCATGACGGTCAACGCATCGATCTGTTCCGTCACCCTCATGGACCCCAGTTCGGCTGCCATTGCCGAACCTGCCCGGCCCGTTACCATAAGGCTCGTAAGAACGGGACCGAGTTCCCTCGTCATGCTCAACGCCACCGTTGTGCCCACAAGCCCTTCGGCGCCAAACTTCCTGAAGCCATAGTATGACTGGAGGGCAAGCACCATACCGGTAAAGGTTCCCGTGATGATGACCACCATGATCGAATTGACACCGACAAACTCCATCTGCTTGAAGATATAGTTCAGTTTGAAGGGCCTTCTGAAGGTCCAGTATATGCTTTGAAGGAACATGATGCCTATATTGCCAAGCTCCTTCAGGATGTCGAGCAAAGGAGTTATGCCCTTTTTTATCACATCTTCAAACATAGACCCTCATCACCCTCTTTGATATTTTGCACAATATTTCATAGGGGATTGTTCCGGCGTATTCCGCGATCTCATCAGCGGTGATCGTCAATGTTCCTCCATGTCCCAGAAGCACCACCTCTTCTCCCGGTATTACATCATGAAGGTCTGTGATGTCGGCAAGGAACCAGTCCATGCAGACCCTTCCAACAATACTGCATTTCCTGTCCTTTATCAACACAAAACCTCTGTTGGAGAGCGCCCTCGGATACCCGTCCGCATATCCCACAGGTATATAGGCAATGCGCGTTCTGTCACCGGTAGTAAAGGTCCTCCCGTAACTAAGCGGACTTCCGGGTGGAAATTCCCGTATCAGCGCAACCCTCGAAACAAATCTCATGACCTGCCTGACAGGCAGCTGCGCGCTGAGCTCTCTCGCCGGATGTGACCCGTAGAGGCTTATCCCGACGCGTATCATATCAAAATATCCCTCAGGATAGTTTGTGATGGCCCCGCTGTTGGCCATGTGGGCTATTTTCGGGACTACTCCCTCTTCGTTCACCGTTTGCAGGGACCTTTCGAAGATCCTTATCTGGTTAAGCCCGTATTCATCGCGCACCTCCGATGATGAAAAGTGGCTCATAAGGCCTTCAATCTCAATGTGCGGCATCTCCTTCATCATCCCCACGATACGAGGCACCTCTTCAGGCCGGAAACCGAGCCGTCCCATCCCCGTATCTACTTTTATATGGACCTTCAGTGTCTCTCCGCTGCGGGAGCGTCTGTCTTTCAGTTTCTCTATCATGCCGGTATCATAGATCACCGGGGTAAGGCCGTGTTCGTAAAAGGGGTCTTCCGAATCCCAGGGCAGTATCCCGCCCATAACAAGTACGGGGCTTCTGATGCCTGCCTGCCTGAGTTCCATCCCCTCGTCAACGGCAGCAACTCCGAGGTAGTCGACACCGGCCTCTTCAAGCCTCCGGGATACTTCTACCGCTCCATGGCCATAGGCGTCCGCCTTCACGACACAGAGGACCTTTACCCCCTGCGGTATCCTGTCCCTGATGATCCTGTAATTCTGCTCAAGGACATCAAGGTCTATATATGCAACGGCCCTCATGACATCAATCCTTTAAAGACCCTTTCGCAGGCCTCTGCTGTTTTTGTCATCTCCTTTTCTCCGTGAGAGAGGGTAACGAATGAGGCTTCGAAGGGGCTTGGCGCAAAGAAGATCCCTTCCTCCAGCATTCTCTTGAAAAACCTTTCATAGATCACCCGGTCTGCCGCGCTCGCCGATCCGTAATCATTGACACCCTGCTCCGTGAAGAACCCCGTGAACATACCGGTAGTACTGTTGACGGTATAGGGAACCCCTTGCTGTCTCGCTATTCCCAGCATGGCGGTCTTCAACGCATCCACGCGTTCACGCATCATCGCGTATACCTCCGGGTGTTCTTTCAGGTACGACAGCACATAGATCCCTGCCCTGACGGCAACAGGGTTGCCGGATAATGTGCCTGCCTGATAGACCGCACCGAGGGGCGCCAGATTCTCCATGATCTCTCTCCTGCCGCCAAAGGCGCCGATAGGAAACCCGCCGCCGATGATCTTTCCGAGACAGGTGATGTCGGGCTTGATGCCATATATATGCTGGGCGCCGCCGTAGGCGACACGGAACCCCGTTATCACCTCATCGAAGATAAGGAGTATCCCGCGGTCTCTGCATAGCCTTTCCAGACCCTCAAGAAAACCGTTTTCCGGAAGGATCACCCCCATATTTCCCATGATGGGTTCAATAATAACACAGGAAATATCGTTATTCCTCTCCACGATGGCCCGGACGCTCTCAAGACGGTTGAATTCCGCTATGAATGTATATTTTGCGAGGTCCGGAAGGATGCCTTTGCTGTCAGGAATCCCGAATGTCGCGAGGCCGGAACCTGCCTTGACGAGAAGACTGTCGAGATGACCGTGGTAGCATCCCCTGAATTTGATAACACCGCTCTGCCCGGTGAAACCCCTCGCGAGGCGTATGGCGCTCATCGTTGCCTCTGTACCCGAGCTTGTAAGCCTCACGAGCTCCATCGAAGGAAATGCCCCGGTGATAAGCTTCGCTATCTCGATCTCATAGGGATGGCAGGCGCCGAAGCTCGTTCCATCCTCAATCGCCGGCTTCACCTCATCGATGACGCCATCGTCAGCATGGCCGAGGATGATCGCGCCCCATGAAGCTACATAATCGAGATAGCTGTTCCCGTCAACATCATAGAGGTATGCCCCTTTTCCTCTCCTGACGTAAAACGGCTCGTCGTGGACAGACTGGAAGGCCCTGACCGGACTGTTCACGCCGCCCGGCAGATACTGTACCGCCTGCCCGTATAGGTCGTGTGATCTTCTTCTATCCATGGTGAACACTGAAGGATATCTTTTTGAATTCCCGCTTGCTGAAAAAGATCTGAAAATCTTTTATGCCCGTCCTGTCCGATATGGCCTTCACCACATCCGTACAGTCCTGCAAATTTTTCCCGTGTATCATGCTGAAAAGATTGTAATCCCAGTACCTACCCCGGTCCCTTTCGTAGCAATGACTTACCTGGGGGAAGGAGGACATGATCCTGCCGGCCCTGTCGACGTCGCCGTCTCCGGCCTTCCAGACCACCATCGCGTTATACGTATAGGATGCCCTTCTGTGATAGAGGACTGCCGCGACACGCCTCACGGCACCCTCGGTCTTCAGGCGTTTTAACGTATCGATGAGATCCGCCCCGCCGATCCCCATATGCCCTGCCATTGCCTCATAGGGCTTTTCTACTATGGGGAAATCATGGGGTATCCTTTCTAAAACCTTATACATCTGTCTATTTTACATGTCTGTAGAGGTGTTTTCAAATAAAAACCGTCGGTCACGGCTCACAGTTCACAGTTCCTGTAAAAAAGTCTTTACTTTACGCCAAAGAATATGTAATTACATTATCTGGCCATTGCAAAATGTTCACGCTGGAAACTGACTGCTGATGGCTAAAAACCCTGGAGCGACAACATGGTAAAACCGGCATCAAGAATAGAAAAGATACCCCCTTACCTATTCGCGAGGATCGATAAGAAAAAGGAAGAGGCGAGGCAGAAAGGAATCAACATCATAGACCTCGGCATCGGTGATCCCGATATCCCAACGCCGGTAAACATCATTCAAAAGATGCAAGAGGCCACTGAAGATTCGAGAAACCACAGGTATCCGAGTTACGAAGGCATGCTGTCATTCAGAAAAACGGTCGCGGACTGGTATCTGAAGAGGTTCGGCGTAGGGCTCAACCCTGCCAGTGAAGTGGTCACCCTCATCGGCTCAAAGGAAGGCATTGCCCATATGCCCTTAGCATACGTGGAAAGCGGCGACGTGGTGCTTGTCCCTTCCCCCGGGTATCCGGTATACAGGATCTCGACCCTTCTTTGCGGCGGCACCCCGTATATAATGCCCCTCAGGGAAGAAAACGGCTACCTGCCACGGCTTGAAGACATACCGGAAGAGGTCCTGCGGAAGGCAAAGATACTCTTTATCAACTATCCGAATAACCCCACCGGCGCCTGTGCCGACGATCTGTTCTATAAAAAGGCCCTCGACGTGGCGAAAGAGTACGACATCCTCCTCTGTCATGATGCGGCATACAGCGAAATAGCCTATGACGGATATATGCCCAAAAGCGTCCTCCAGTTCGACACAGAGAAAAAATACTCCGTAGAGTTCCACTCGCTCTCCAAGACATACTGTATGACCGGCTGGAGGATCGGGTTCGCCGTGGGGAATGCCGACGCGATATACAACCTCGGCAAACTGAAGACCAACATAGACTCGGGCGTGTTCCAGGCGATCCAGTATGCCGGGATAGAGGCCATAACAGGGGATCAAAGCTCCCTGGAGGATCTCAAAAAAAGGTTCCAGCAGAGAAGGGACTTAGTCGTCGACGGTCTTCTTTCCATGGGGATAAAGGTCGCGAGACCCCGCGCCACCTTCTACATCTGGGCAAAAGTACCGAAAGGGTACACATCAGAGAGCTTCTGTGAAAAACTCATCGAAAAGACGGGGGTCGTCGTCACCCCCGGCAACGGGTTCGGAGACGAAGGCGAAGGGTACTTCAGGATATCGACAACAAACAACGAAAAGAATATCCGCGAGGCGATCCGCCGCTTAAAGACGCTGAAGCTGTAATAATCAACGTTTCAGCGTACTTTCTAAAACACTGGAAGAAATAGGCTAAAGGGTTTATTTCTTAAAACTTAAAGCGTCCTTGTGGATTTTCTTTTTTAACCTTTTCCATGATCAAATTGACAAAGGTTTCCGCTGCATGAAGGGCGTTTTCAGCCTCTGTGTAAGAAACGGTTATATCAATTTCATAGGTAAACAGATTCCGTTTTTGCGCATCCTGTCAAAATGTTCGATAACGTCACGGTATTCCTTGCCAAGCGCCTGGCCCACAAATTCCACCACTGTCTTATGCTGGTACCCATCGGATGGTCTGAAACCCCTTAGAAGCATATACGCCCTGCCCGCACGCAGCATAGCAAGATACGCAACCGAGTATGCTATCCCTTCATCGATCTTCAAATTAGCTTTGGCTGTTTTCAGGTCTTTTGTAGAGCGGGCAAGGAGCTTTTCAACGTCTGCGATAGATGATTTCTGTTTCTGTATCAATCCTCTAAAAAGATATTCGCTTACAAGCTTATCGTAGGTCATTCTCTTTCCCTCTCAGCATTATCTTTTTATTATCGATAAGGTCTAAGATGAATCCGTCTTTATTCTTCTTTCTCTTTTTGAACTCTTCCGGGGTAAAGAGGGTGTAATTGATCTCCCTTTTAACAGATTTCTCAATAGCATTGATTTTCGAAATAAGCCGGTCTTCATCGATACGCCCGATAACACAAAGATCGACATCGCTGGCTGCTTTTGCTTTGCCTTTCGCGAAGGAACCATATACAAAAGCTATTTCTACACCCTTGATGTCATTCATGACGTCCTTCAAAAGCCCCTCCACGCCTATAGTCTTGCGCACAATGTTCTTTAATTCTTCAAAAAGCGGATATGTTTGATTCAACCGGTAATAAAGGAGATTGCCCTTCTTTTCTGAAAGAAAAATTCCTTCTTCTTCCAACCGCATAAGTTCCTTTCTGAGAATGCTTACCGAAATATTAAACATCCGTTCGAGCTCCCGTAAATAATAAGAGCCTTCCGGGTTCGTAAAATAAAGCTGAAAGAGTGCCGTACGTGCCTTTGATTTAAACAATTTTACAATATCCATATCTGTAACCTTTTTAGATTACAATTGTAACCTTTTTAGATTACAATATCAAATTTTTCACGAGATGAATTATCGTATAGGAAAAAATGATTCTTAACAATAAATTGCGAGAAATGCATAGAATGTAAGTACATTTTTGGGGGAGTTCATCTTCGATCAATCTATTGCTTACGTGACGTTTGTGGAAACAATCGCCTGAACCGATGAATATGTGCAAAGAACAAGACCCCCCCGGGGGAACGTAAAGAGGTGCTTCATGAAGAGAAGAGGTGTGGTGGTTCGAAAAAGGGATCGCGATGGTAATGCTTGGGGATAAGATATGCTTTATCGACAAATCAGGAGACTTTGTCGTGCAATGCAGATCAGGTGAACTGGGTTGGTTTTTCGAAGGTCTTTCCGTCGCCAGAGATGCGGACAAATATGGTTATATCAATAAGTCAGGTACGGATGTCATCGGTCCCCCAGTATGACGACGCTTGGGAGTTCCAGGAAGGACTGGCAGCTGTCCGGAGCGGGAAAAAATGGGGATTTATCGATCCGTCCAATCGTTATGTCATCGAACCCGGGTTTGATGATGTCCTGCCACACCGGGAGGGGTTGGCGCCTGTGGCCATTGACGGCAAGGCAGGGTATATAGACAGATCCGGGAAGTTCGTTATCCCACCCCGGTTTGATGATGCGCGGCAGTTTCGTGAAGGCAAAGCGGCAATCCGATTGAACGGCAAATACGGCTTTATCGATAAGTCCGGCAACATTATCATCGATCCGCGGTTCGACGGCGTCTCGTTCTTTCTTTATGGGCTTGCTGCAGTACGTGTAAACAACAAGGTGGGGTTTATCGATCCGTCCGGCAATTACGCTATAGAAGCCCGCTATGACAATTACCTTCGTTCTGCCATGGATTTCATTGAATTAAATCGTTACCTCTACAAAAGAGAGTCAAATAAATCAAGGATATATGATTAATAATCGGAAACCGGTGATTGGTTATTGTTCTTTCCCTCCCACGACGATCTCCGGTATGCGGAGTGTCGGCTGGGCGTCGGATACAGGCACGCCCTGTCCGTCCTTGCCGCAGGTGCCGATGCCGAAGCCGAGGTCGCTGCCTACCATATCGATCTCCTGGAGGACTTTCAAGCCGTTGCCCATCATCGTCGCGTTCTTTATCATGGGTCCGACCCTGCCCTTTTCTATGAGGTAGCCCTCGGATATCTCGAAGACGAAATCGCCCCTCACTGTGTCGACCTGGCCGCCGCCCATCTTCACCACAAATACGCCATTGTCTACCGAGGCGATGATGTTTGCGGGATCGTCTGCACCGGGGAGGATCATCGTATTGCTCATGCGTGGGATCGGTCTGAACCTGAAGGACTCCCGCCTCCCGTTCCCCGTGGATCTCATCCCGTACCGCATAGCGTGGAAGCGGTCAAAGAGGTAGTTTTTCAAAACGCCCTTTTCAACAAGCACGGTCCTTTCGGACGGCACCCCTTCATCGTCATAGGCATAGGTCCCCCTCATGTGCGGCAGGGTCTTGTCATCGACAACGCTGACAAGGTCTGAGGCAATCACCTTTCCGAGCATCTCCTTGTAGCAGGAGAGTCCCTCCATGGCGAGGTCTGCCTCAAGCCCGTGGCCGATGGCCTCGTGGATCATCGTACCGCCTGCCTCTGATCCGAGGACGACCGTCTTCGTCCCCATCGGCGCCTCCACGGCGGAGAGGAGCCCGCTCAGTCTTTTCGCTGTCTTCCTTGCCAGCGTTTCAACAATCTCTTCAGTGAAGAATTCAAAACCGTAAAAACCGCCTATTGCCTCATACGCGGTCTGCATCTCACCATTCTCTTCGCCGACGACAAAAAGGGTCGCAACGACCTGTTTGCGGCTGTCCTCGATCCCCATACCCTCACTGGTAAAAAGCCTGATATCCTGGCTTGTGTCCCGGTACATCACCCGCACCTGCCTGATCCTTGGTTCCATCTTTCTGACCATCGATTCCAGGCCTTTGACCATGGCGATCTTTTTCTCCATATCGACAGCCTCGGGATCCATGGTGATCGTAAAAGGATACTCTGCCCTGATGATATGCCTGTCCAGCTTTACAGCTTCCCTTTGCGTGTCTTCCGAAAACCCGCGCAATTCCGCAGCAAGTTCTATAAGACGTTTTTCCTCAAAGGAATTTGTCGTTGCGAAGAATGTCTTCCAGGGACGTATAACACGAATGCCGACACCTTTATCAACGGCCCTTTCAAGCTTCTCTATCCTTTCGGACTCGAGTTGTATATGGGTATATGTCTTCTCCTCGGCAAATATATCACCGTAGAGGCTGTCCCCTCCCATCAAGGCCCTCAACACATTTGTCTCATCGAACATTATCAACCTCCCGTAACGTGATGCCGTAGTTCACCATATCAGCCACGATCCCGTTAACAACATCTTCAAAACCCGATGAATAGATCACCTCTATAAGGCCCTTATCCCCGTCCAGGACAGAAAAGATTCCCACATCTTCGTAAGACTCGAGGATGGCCTTGAAGAACCCTATCCCTTCCCTGTTGATGATATATCGTCGCGTCCTTTCCATCATTCTTTTTTAGCTATCAGTAAAAAACAGGTTAAGGCTAAGGTTAAGGCTAAGCAAACCCTGGTTCTTCTCAACCTCAACCTTAACCTGATTCTTCTTGCTATGCTACTTTTGTTGCAGCATCTCTACGAATGCCTCGATCCTGAGCTTCGTCCTCGTATCGAGTGTCCTCGGCAGATCACCCTCGATCGTCAGGATCGGCACTCCGACGGTCTCCCTGAGTATCACATCCTCTATGGCCCGAAAGCAGAACGCC
>JAQTNJ010000044.1:5933-7525 GCA_028713955.1 Syntrophorhabdaceae bacterium | reverse complement strand
GAATGCCTCGATCCTGAGCTTCGTCCTCGTATCGAGTGTCCTCGGCAGATCACCCTCGATCGTCAGGATCGGCACTCCGACGGTCTCCCTGAGTATCACATCCTCTATGGCCCGAAAGCAGAACGCCTGCACGTAATGGATTATGCCCTTGATGTCCCTCTTCCTGATCTCTTCCCCGATGTCTGCCAGCCTCGCGAAGACGCCGTAAGGGTATGTATACGCAAGGTAACGTTCCACAATATTATCAGCGGCAAAAGGGAGCGCGAACTGCCGTTGCGTCTCGTTGTACACAACATGGCCTCCGACGCTCCCGATGAATTCATAGATATCAAGGAGGATCGGCGGAACCCCGATGTACCCGATGTTGATCCCTTCAATACCCTGCCGTGTCTGTACCTCTGTCAAAAACTCCTCTGCCATGCGGCGATATTCCCTGTAATCGCCGAGCATATCGGAGGCCCTTACGAGCCACAGGTGATTCTCGGCGCCCGTTACCCGTCTTTCCTGCCAGGTCATCCTGTCGATCAGGGCAAGGCTCGATCGCACACCCTCTATCTCCTTTTCGACGGGGGCAAGGGCCTCCTCCGCTACGGCCAGTTCCGCCATGAGCTTTTCGATCTCCCGCGCGAGGACCTCCTTGTCCCTGTCGTATGGATATGAAAAAGGGATCGTCTTTATCCCCTTGTACCGCAGTATCTCTGCCAGTGCCTGTGTATTGCTGCAGTCACCTTCCATAACGGTTATGACGGCACCGATCTTTTTTTCCATAACAACACCGTAGATCCCTTTCACCCAATTGCACATGCCCTTCGGGAATCCGTCCCGTTCCGCCCTCTCGATATAACGCATCGGATTGGGATCGGTAATGAAGATATTATTGAGGTCGCATGGGGTATACCCTCCCGCGAAGATAACCTCAACCGGTATTGTCGTTGTAAAACCGATAATCCTGCTCATAGACTATCCCTATACCGGGGCTTCAAAAATGCGTACATCGTTTTGAACCTCTCCGGCTCGATCTCTTCCGCGCGTATGGACGGAGGGAAACCCATGGATTCATAGAGAAAGGTTGTTCCTTCATCGCCGTAGTGTCTTACCAGCGCCTGCCGCAGGTATTTCCTCTTATGCTCAAAACATGCCTTGATGAAATCTCTCATATCTTCGTCCACATCATTTCCATCGCCCTTGAAGACCATCGCAACGTAGGCGCTTTCCACCTTCGGAGGCGGGATGAAAAGGCCGGGCTTAAGATACAGGAGGATCTTTGTTTCGGCAACCAACTGACAGATGACCGACAACGCACCGTAGGACCTGTTGAAGGGTTTGCTCGCGATGCGTTCCCCGATCTCCCGCTGCACGGTAAGGTGTGCGCTTGCGATCATTGACCTCTCCCCGATCAGCTTGAACAGGATCGGCGCCGTGATCTTATAAGGGATATTTGCCACCACCTTGATGCCCTTCCCATGGCTGAACTGTGAGAGGGGCACATCCAGAACATTACCGAATATGACTTGAAGGTTCTTGTACTGATCCACCAGGGGGTCAAGATACCTTCCAAACGACCTATCCAGCTCGATTGCGTAGACATATCC
>JAQTNJ010000044.1:0-5833 GCA_028713955.1 Syntrophorhabdaceae bacterium | reverse complement strand
TCCGGCATGTTCTCTTCGTTGATCCCGTTATTCTTCACGTAGTTGATAAAGGCCGTCTTCAGGCCGCTGAAGCTGAAATCACAGGTATTGTCATCCATCATGGGCCTCGGAAATGCCACGTAGTCCTTCCTGCCTTTCCGAGAATACTCTTCAATGACCTGCCCGCCCGGATACCCGATATTGAGGTATTTTGCGATCTTGTCAAATGCCTCTCCTGCCGCGTCATCCCTCGTCGTACCGAGGACGCTGTACCTGCAGGGTTCGTCGATGCGCAGGATAATGGTGTGCCCGCCTGATACAACAAGGGCAACAAAGGGGAAATCAACATCCTGCTCAAGAAAGATACTCATTGCGTGCGCCTCGATATGGTTTACCCCGATGAGAGGTTTGCACAGTGAAAAGGCAAGCCCCTTGGCGAAACAGAGCCCGATGAGGACAGAACCGATGAGGCCGGGACCTGCCGTTACGCTGATCGCGTCCAGGTCGCGTGGATCCGCTTTCCCCTCTCTCAGCGCCTCCTTCAATATGATATCAATAAGCTCTAAATGTTTCCGTGAGGCGATCTCGGGAACCACACCACCAAAAACAGCATGGAGGTCCACCTGGCTGGAAACAATGTTGGAGAGGATCTCTTTCCCATCTCTGAGAAGCGCAACAGAGGTATCGTCACAAGAGGTATCTATGCCGAGGATTAACATAGCAGTTCAGCCCACAGCTATCAGCTCACAGCTGATAGCAACTGCAAGAGCTTAGTAGGCAGTAGGGAGTAGGCAGCAAAAGCTTTTCGTGCTTACTGCTTACTGCATACCAGGTTTTGTTGATCGCTGATAGCCGGTATTTCATATCTCCTGCCAGCTTATCTTGATCTTCCCTTTCGTCCGCATCTCTGTCATGAATGATTTAAAAAAATCCTCCCGGTTTTTTGTCACAAAATACCGCGTGTAACTATCTTTTTCCTTCTGCCATTCCTTTTTGTCGGGAAACTTTTCGTCTTTAAAGGAAAAAACATAGAATCTCCCCGATACCTCAACGGGTTTTGCATAGAGAGGCTTGTCCTTTGAGAGGGTAAGCAGGTTGACGTCTCCTTTCGGCACATCACCGATACCTTTGATATTGTGCGCGTTACGCAATATGAAACCGGTTTCTTTCCCGGGGCCAGGGGATTTTCGTGCTATGGCATCTTCGGCAGCCAGCTTTGCCAGGTTTTTTGATCTTTCAGCAGTAATCCGCTCTTTTATCCTTGCCAAAACAACACCCTTGTCGAGAGGCTTCCCATCCTGTACATCGACCAACTGGAATATATATGACTTTCCACTCTCCCTTATTGGCAGCGTTATATCGCCTTTTTTCAGCCCCCTGAGCCAGTCGTCAACCTTCATATCTTTCAGTCGTTTCATGACCTCGCCTTCATTCATCATGCCAAGGTCAACAACGTTTAATCCCTTTTGTTTCCCGTATTGGTCAATGTCCTTTACCTTCAGAAGATCCATGTAAGCCGCATCGTCTTTTACAGGACTTTTTTCGTCGATCACAAGATATTTCAGCCGGTAGGCGTTCTCGCTCCTGTGGCTTCCTTTTTCCTTCTCATAAAGTTCAAGGAGCTCCTTTTCGGTGATGTTGACCTTGTTCCTGAACGATGACGGATCGAAGACGCTATATGAGAGATTGACCATCCCCTTCTCTTTTACATAACCTGCCCATACATCGGCTTCGCTGAAGAACGTCCCGTTGTCTTTAATAAAATTCGCCGTCTTTTGAATAAGCATGGTATTCTTCTCGGTCGCCTCGAACCTTTTCGGATCGATGTTGCTCCTCTGGAGAACTGCAACATACAGTTTTTCATCAAACTTTCCTTCCCGCTTAAAGGCATCGATCCCCTGGATATGTTCGAGGAACTCCCTGTCAGAGACTGTCAGTCCAAGCTCGTCTGCCGTAATCAGCAGCATATACCTGTTAACGATCTCGTCCATCACCTTTTCTTTCAGCTTAAGCTCCTTCAACAGATTCTCGTCAAGCTTTTCCCTGTATATCATCCTGTAAAGTTCCAGCGTCCTGTTGTAGGTCTCCTGATATTCTGTGGCATCGACCTTATAAGGACCTATTTCAGCCACTATCCGTTCTCTGTCACGGAATGAACCTACACCCCAGAAAATGAACACCACGATGATCAATCCGAACATGGCCTTGACCATATAGCCCGTTGCATGCTTTCTCATTAATTTCAGCATTAAAACTCCCCACAATGTATTGATTTCAACTAATTAAAATAGTATATTAAGACAGTTTTTTCAATATCTTAAATTTTTCAGAGAAGGGACAATAGATGCTTGAGTCAATATTCGGCTTTATTTCAAAAGATTTGGCAATAGATCTCGGTACTGCAAATACGCTGGTATACGTGAAAGGTCGGGGAATAGTATCCAACGAACCGTCCGTTGTCGCGGTTCATAAAGATTCAAGGGGCGCAAAAAAGGTCATCGCTGTCGGGGAAGAGGCAAAAAAGATGCTCGGTAAAACACCGGGCAACATCGTTGCGATACGACCGCTTAAGGACGGCGTCATCGCGGACTTCGAAATTACCGAGGCAATGCTTAAATACTTCATCCAGAAGATCCACAACAAGAAGTCATACGCCAGGCCAAGGATAGTCATATCAATACCTTCGGGTATTACACCCGTTGAAAAGAGGGCCGTTAAGGAATCGGCAGAGTCTGCCGGCGCCAGGGAGGTCTATCTCATTGAAGAGCCAATGGCTGCGGCAATTGGCGTCGGCCTTCCCATAACAGAACCGAGCGGCAATATGATCGTTGACATCGGCGGCGGCACAACGGAGGTCGCTGTCATCAGTCTCGCCGGCATTGTCTATTGTAATTCAGTAAGGGTTGCCGGCGACAAGATCGACGAGGCAATCATCCAGTACGTAAAGAGGAAGTACAACCTCCTCATCGGAGAGAGGACGGCAGAGATGATCAAGATCAATATAGGCTCTGCATACCCGAACCCGAACGAAGAGGAACTGAGCATGGAGATCAAGGGCCGCGATCTTGTCGGCGGCATACCAAAAACACTGGAGATATCATCAAAAGAGATGCGGGAGGCGATCACGGAACCTGTGAATGCCATCGTTGAAGCCGTGAGGATCGCCCTTGAAAGAACGCCTCCTGAACTTGCTTCAGATATCGTCGATAAGGGTATTGTCATAAGCGGCGGAGGGGCACTCCTTCGAAATCTTGACCTCCTTATTAAAGAGATAACCCGCCTGCCTGTCATCATCGCCGAAAACCCTCTCACCGCTGTGGTTGAAGGAGCGGGCAAGGCCCTTGACGAAGTAAGCCTGTTGAAGGAGATTGCAACATACTTTTGATAAAGTAGGGAATTGAAAAACTCTATTGCCATAATCATCGCCATACTTATCCTGATTATATCATTCTTCGCTTTTACAAATACCCCACTCG
The DNA here is from genome assembly GCA_028713955.1 of Syntrophorhabdaceae bacterium. Taxonomy (NCBI): domain Bacteria; kingdom Pseudomonadati; phylum Thermodesulfobacteriota; class Syntrophorhabdia; order Syntrophorhabdales; family Syntrophorhabdaceae; species Syntrophorhabdaceae bacterium. The sequence goes on along the minus strand of JAQTNJ010000044.1, from coordinate 2,378 downwards.
TGGTCAGGGGGTATTCCACGTTCAAAAGCGGCTTCAGTGAAACAATCGGACCGATGTTGAAACTCATCGCCAAACCTACGGATCTGGTCCGGTACATATTCAGCTCCTATATCAATCTCGTCGGTGCAAAAAGGGAAAACGCCGAATTGAAAAAGAAGCTTGATGCGTTTCTGCTGGAAAACCAAAAGATTCCCGACCTGGAACGGGAGAACAAGCGCTTAAGAACCCTTCTCAATTTCGTGGAAAAGAATCCCAGATCTCTGATCGCTGCAAGGGTAGTAGGTGAAGACCTGAAAAACTGGTACAAATGTATTATCATCGATAAAGGGAGCGCCAGCAACATCAAAGAAAAGATGCCCGTCATTACCCCGAGGGGGATCGTCGGGCAGGCAGTGGAGGTTGACAGGTGGCACTCCAAGGTTATGGTCATCAACGATGCCAACTCTTCCGTGGACGTCAACGCTGAAGGGAAAAATACAAGAGGACTCCTGGAAGGCACGGGACAGACAGTGCTCAAATTGAAATACGTACTGAAAAATGACGATATCGAGATAGGTGACAAACTCCTCACGTCAGGAAAGGACGGGATATATCCAAAGGGATTGCCGGCAGGCATCGTTATTACCGTCAATAGAAACAGACCGGGCATCTTCGCAGATATAGATATTATGCCCTTCAGCAATTTCAAGCACCTCGAAGAGGTCCTGGTCATAAAGAAACAATGAAGATTGCCTTATATACATTCATAGGACTTCTGCTCCTCCTTGTCGAATCCTCCCTCCTGTCATTCGTTCCTCTGGAGATCTTCAAGCCGGACCTTGGTATACCGCTTATCATCTATACAAGCCTTTTTTTGGGCCCTCAGGCCGGGATAATAGTAACGCTTTTTATCGGCTTTATGCAGGAAGGTCTGTCGGCGGCCCCCCACGGTTCGATACTCTTTGTCAATATTGCCATATTCCTGATCACCATTTTCTTAAAGAGGAAACTCTACATCGATTCGAAATACAGCTTTGCCTTCATCTGCAGCGGATTCGTCGTTCTTGAATCATTTCTCTTCATCACGCTGTCTCTCCTTGCAAGGGGCGAGGCGGGTGGTGCCCTGAACATCCTGTTTTACACCATACCAAATGCGGTGTTTACAGGTTTTATCGCTATTTTTATCTTTTCGTTTATAGAATATCTTAACGTCAGGTATCTGGACAGGGAATGAAAGAAGAAACGCCTACCAGCAAGTTCAAATGGTGTAACCTCATCCTGATCATAACCATGACGGTGCTCCTTATACGGCTCTGGGATCTCCAGATCATGAGGGGATCGGAGATGAGGAGATTATCCGAACAAAACAGGATACGGATCAAAAAGGTCGTTGCGCCCCGCGGGATCATGTATGACAGATCAGGGAGGGTCGTTGCCGATACACGACCGTCATTCAACGCATACATCACCCCTGAAGACATCAAGGACTTCAGCCAGACAGTCGATGGCCTTGCGAAGCTTCTGGATGCTGACCGGGAAGATATCATCGATAAGCTCAAGGCTGCAAGCAGGATGCCTCCATCATTCCCCGTTAAGATCAAATCCGATATACCGATGGATGAGGTTGCAAAGATCGAGGCACACAGGGTTTATATTCCGGGAGTAAGCATCCAGATAGAGCCGAAGAGAAACTATCCTTACGGGCAGATGCTCGCCCATGCGCTGGGATATGTATCGGAGATCAACGACGAAGAACTGAAGACAAAAGAATACAAGGACTACTCTCCGGGTGATTATATCGGAAAATACGGACTCGAAAAAAACTACGAAAGCTATCTCAGGGGTACCGACGGAGAGAAAAGGGTGGAAGTCGATGCCAGGGGAAGAGAGGTAAGAACCCTTGACATCATAGAACCAACGGCGGGCAACAGCTTACACCTTAATATCGATATGGACCTCCAGACGATTGTAGAAAGGGCCATGGAAAATAAAAAGGGCGGCTGTGTCGCGCTTGACACCAAAACAGGGGGTGTACTTGTCCTTGCAAGCAGGCCCGCCTTTGATCCCAATAAATTTGCATCAGGCATTACGAAAGAAGACTGGCAGGCAATTATTACCGACAAAGCCCATCCGCTCCAGAACAGGGTCACCCAGGGAAGGTACCCGCCGGGATCGACCTTTAAGATAGCCCTGGCGTTGAAGGCCCTGGAACTGGGCATCATCAACGAAAGGACCACCTTTCTCTGCCGTGGCGGATTTTTGTTCGGCAACAGGGTTTTTAAATGCTGGAAGAAAGGTGGACACGGAAATATTGCAATCCACAGGGCTATCGTCGAATCCTGTGACGTCTTTTTCTACAACGTGGGATTAAAGCTGGGTATTGACAGGATCCATGAGAT
>JAQTNJ010000043.1 GCA_028713955.1 Syntrophorhabdaceae bacterium | reverse complement strand
TTGACAGCCTATCCTCGCCGGGTAGCCTGATTGCCTTTTTCTCCTTCATGAAAAGGACCAGCCTGCGAAGGGTGCAGAAGACAAGGCTCATTGCGAAGAGGCTGATAAGCGCAATAAACCACGGGGCGTGGTATGCATCGTCAAGCCCAAGGAAACTGATGATCCTGTAAGCGCTTTCCGAATAAATAGTGAGATATTCCTCCGGGGCTGCGCCCTGCTTTATAACTGTTCCGAAGATAGAAGCAAGGGCGATAAGGGAAAGAATGAGTATGGCAAATCGCAACGAAGCGATAAAATCATATATTTCTTCGACTAAGCTCTTTTTATGGTCTGTCAGTTGGCCCCCGGCTTACTTTTTGTGACACTCTGCACATTTCGTCGGCGCATTGATCCCTTTTGCCGCGCTTTCTTTGTGACAGGTCTGGCAGTTCTTGTGGAATGCGTCCTTTGCGGGGGGTGCGTTCTCTTTAACCTCTTTTAAAAGATGGCATTGGGCACACTTGTCCGGTTCTTTCGGGTTTTTGTCTTTGTGGTGACAGGCAACACAGTCTACCCCTGCCTTTTCGACATGTGCGGTGTGTGAAAACGGAACCGGGGGAAACTTTGCCCCCTCAAGCTGAAGGCTTATCACGTCCGGTGCCTTTTTCTGTGCGCCCGCGACACAGATAGTCATAACAACAAACAATATCACTGCAACGCACAACGTGATGGTGCGTAACGGCCTTCTCATGGCTCACCCCAAAAAGTTTTTTTCATGTTATCGCAAAAAAAGCCTTTAAGTCAAGGGAATCCAACGCAAAAAGGATCACCAAACACCAAGAACCAATCGCCAAATAATAACCGATATTCAATAACCAAACAGAGATTTGTCGATATTGTTTCTCGTTTGGATATTCGGTCATTGGTTATTGGTTATTCAGAGATGCTCGTCCTGCGAACGGGAGATCCGGGTTTAGTCTACGCGTGAAGGGCGATGAAATTCTTCAGCAACGCCTGGCCGATCCTCTGGCTCTTCTCCGGGTGAAACTGGCACGCAAAGATATTATTTTTCAGCACTGAAGAGGCAAAATCTCCTCCGTATGGCGTTTTTGTCGCCGTCACATCTTCTTCCGGGAGGCAGTAGTAAGAATGCACAAAATAGAAGTGTTCGCCGGTTGCAATCCCCTTCAGGACAGGGGTCTCCTTCACGACCTCGATGCTGTTCCAGCCCATATGAGGAACCTTTATCTGGCCCTTGAATTTCGGCACGCCGCCCTTTATGATACCCATACCCTTAACGCCCGGTGCCTCTTCGCTTTTCTCAAAGAGTATCTGCATGCCGAGACAAATACCGAGATAGGGCTTGCCTTCCAGGATAATCTCTTTGAGAAAGGCAAGCAGGTCGAGCCTTTCAAGGTTTTCTATGCATTTCCCGAAGGCCCCCACGCCCGGCAAAACAACAGCGCTTGCCGACCTTATGGCCTTCTTCTCTCTGGTGATTTCCACCTCAGCGCCAAGCTTTTTGAATGCGTTGGTAACGCTTTTCAGGTTCCCCATGCCGTAATCAACGATCGCTATCATGACTTTCCCGCCCCGGCATACACCTTATGATCTGCCTTTTTTATGATCTGCCTTTTTTATGATCTGCCTTTTTTATGATCTGCCTTTTTACAGAACGCCTTTTGTGGAGAGCGCGCCTTGTACCCTCTTGTCTTTTGTCGCGGCCTCTTCGAGGGCCTTCCCGAAGGCTTTAAAGATTGCCTCTACCCTGTGGTGGAGGTTTCCCCCGTAAAGGAGGTTGATGTGCAGCGACACCTTTGCTTCATTGACAAAACCCTGGAAAAATTCCTTTACCACATCAGCGTCAAATTCCCCGGTCCTGCCATGCACCTTCCCCTTCCATACAAGGGCAGGCCTGCCGCTTATGTCTATGGCACAGATGCACAATGACTCGTCCATGGGTATTATGGCATAACCATACCGCTTTATCCCCTTGTAACCTGCGAGGATTTTGTTGAGGGCCTTCCCCATGGCAATCCCTATGTCTTCAACGGTATGGTGGTAATCAACATCAATATCTCCCTTTGCCTTTACCGTGAGATCGAAAAACCCGTGCCTTGCAAAGAGGCTGAGCATGTGGTCAAAAAAGGGTATGCCCGTCGAGATGGCGTAGGTACCGCTTCCGTCAATACACCATTGTACCGATATGGCCGTTTCTTTCGTCTTCCTCTCTATCTTTGCTTCCCTTTTCATGTAACCCCCCTATGGAATGACCTTGTTCAGCGGGTATTCAACGATTCCCTGTGCGCCGGCGCGTTTAAGCTCCGGGATGATGTTCCTCACTGTTTTCTCGTCCATGATAACCTCCACGGCAACCCATTCCTGGTCAGAAAGGTTTGAAACCGTTGGCGTGTGGAGAGACGGCAGTATGCCTGTTACCTTTTTCAGTTTATTTTTTGGCACATTCATCTTAAGCCCCACTTTTTCCTCGGCCAGGAGAGCTCCTTTCAGCAACATCGTTATGTTCTCCATCTTTGTCCGCTTCCATCCATCCTTCCATGCGCCCCTGTTCGCGATTAAAACGGTCTCTGATTCGAGGATCGTTTCGATGATCCTCAGGTTGTTTGCCTTAAGCGATGCGCCGGTCTCGGTAACCTCAACGATCGCATCGGCAAGAAGCGGGGGTTTTACCTCTGTTGCTCCCCAGGAAAATTCTACCGCTGCTTCAATGCCCTTTTTTTTCAGATACCTTTTGGTAAACCCGACGAGCTCCGTGGCGATCTTCTTGCCCTGCAGGTCCTCAACGCGCCTGATGCGGGAATCCGCCGGAACGGCAATAACCCATTTTACTCCCCTGAAACCTACCTTTCCGTACCTGAGCCTCACAAGCTCTACAACCTTTGCGTCCTGCTCAAGCACCCAGTCCCACCCGGTAATGCCCATATCGAGGATCCCGTCTTCAACATACCTGGCCATTTCCTGCGCCCTTATAACGAGACCTTCTATCTCCGGGTCATCGATGGACGGCACATAGGACCTTTCGAGCAGTTTTATATTATACCCGGCATTTTTGAACAGCTTAAAGGTGGTCTCCTGCAAACTGCCTTTCGGCAGACCTATTTTAAGAACCATACTATAGCTCCTTTCTCGCTTTTATAGCCTCTCCGTGGGCGTACAGGCCCTCGATACGGGAAAGCCTGACGGCATTGTCTCCATATCGGTCAAGAAAGTCTCTGTTGATTTTAACAAGTACTTTCCTTTTTGTAAACCTGTCAACGGAGAGACCGGCGGTAAATCTGCCTGCGCCGCCCGTTGGCAGAACATGGTTCGTTCCTATGTAATAATCACCCATGGCAACGGTAGTGTGCCGGCCAAGGTAGACCACCCCGGGGTAAAGGACGCTTTTCCCCTTTTTATCGTCCCCTATCAATTCCATGTGCTCGGGGGCGATCCGGTTAATCGCCTCAATTGCCCGGTCTATGTTCTTGTAGTGGACCATAAAACCGTTATTCTCCAGGGCCTTCTCAATAACGCTTCTTCTCTCGTTCGACGCGATGAGCCGCCGCATCTGTTCCCTGACATCGTCTATGTGCGCCCTTGAAGAAGAGAAGAGGCCGACCATTGCCATCTCATCGTGTTCTGCCTGAGAAAACATATCCCACGCTATCGCCCTTGGAGAAAACGCCTCGGCACAGAGAATGATCAGCTCCGTGGGGCCCGCGAGCATGTCAATGCCTACCTGCCCGTACACGTCGCGTTTGGCCTCCTCTACGTAAGCATTCCCCGGTCCGACTATCATGTCAACCTTTGGTATGGTGCCGATCCCGTACGAAAAGGCATATATGGCCTGCGCGCCGCCGAGCCTGTAGACGTCGTTGATGCCGAGCAATTCGCATCCGGCGGCAACATAGGGGTGTATCTCCCCCCGAATTGCAGGTGACGTGACAAAGATCTTCTTTACGCCTGCTATCTGAGCCGGCACAACACCCATAACCAGGGAAGAGGGGTATGCCGCTGTGCCTCCCGGTACATATACGAGGGCCTTTTCCACGGGGACAAAGGACTCTCTCACGACAACGCCTTTTTTTCTGTATGTCCTTCCCGGCGCCGCCTGTCCTTTGTGGTATGACCTTACGTTCCCGATCATCCCCTTCAGCACCTTGATGTCTTTCTTCTCTATCTTTGATGCTGCCCTTCGCAGCTCTTCCGCGGTAAGCCTTAACGGGTAGTCCCTGCTCCATTGATCCCACTTTCTGGAAAATCCTGCAAGGGCCTTCTCTCCCTTTGTCTCAAGCGCCGTCCTGATCGTTTCTACTGCCCGTTTCACATTGAGGCGTTTCTTTTTTCGCCCCTCGACAACAAATGCAAGGAGGTCGTTGTATTCCTTTTCAAGCTCCCACGTCTTCATCCTTCCTCCTCCTTATCTTTGCTCCAAGGCCCTTAAGTTTTTCTTCTATCTTTTCATACCCCCTGTCTATGTGGTAGATCCTCGAAACCTCCGTTGTTCCATAGGCGGTAAGCCCGGCGATTATCAGGGACGCGCTCGCCCTCAGGTCTGTTGCCATCACCTTCGCGCCGGAGAGCCGTTCAGCCCCTTTTACTATGGCGGTATTGCCTATCACCCTGATATCGGCGCCCATTCTGCGGAGCTCCGCCACGTGCATCATCCTGTTCTCGAAGATCGTCTCGGTAATAGCGCTCACCCCTTTTGAAACGGACATAAGCGCCATTATCTGGGCCTGCATGTCTGTTGGGAAGCCGGGATGGGGGATTGTCTTTGCGTCTACCGATATGGGCCTCTTTCTTGACATTATCGCTTTAATGGTTTTGTCTTTCTCCTCGATCTCCATACCCGCCTCTTTCATCTTTTCGATAACGGCCTTCAGGTGCAGGGGGTTGCAGTTCTCAATAACGATATTTCCTCTCGTGATACCGCAGGCAGCGATAAAGGTGCCCGCCTCGATCCTGTCGGGTATTACCTCATAATCACATGGTGTCAGCGACTCTGTGCCCTTGATCCTGACGACCTCTGTCCCTTCCCCTTCTATTCTGGCACCCATTCGTTTCAGCATATGGGCGAGGTCGACCACCTCCGGTTCGCGGGCAGCGTTCTCAATGATTGTTTCGCCCTTTGCGAGAGCGGCTGCCATCATAATATTTTCCGTCCCTCCAACGGTTACCGTGTCGAATGTTATTCGCCCCCCTTTAAGCCTTTTCGCTGTAACGTCAACATATCCTTCGTTGATCTTTATGTCGCAGCCGAGCGCGGCGAGCCCCTGAAGGTGCAGGTTTATCGGTCTCTCGCCGATTGCGCAGCCGCCGGGGTACGATACGGTGGCCCTTTTCAGCGCCCCCACAAGAGACCCGAGGACAAGCACGGATGCGCGCATCTCTTTTACGATCTCGTATGGCGCCACGTGGTTATCAAGGTTGCTTGTGTCTATGGTGAGGGCGTTGTCCTCTGTCCATTCCGCCTTTCCCCCGAGCATGGCAAGGAGCCTGATCATGGTCTCCACGTCCCTGAGGCGCGGAACATTTCCAATCCTATAAATGCCCCTCTTAAGGACGGTTGCCGCAATAAGGGGGAGTGCGGCGTTTTTGGACCCGCCGATCCTTACCCTTCCCTTCAGTCTTTCCCCGCCCTCTATGATGAACGTGTCCATGTCCCTATAAGCACCCTTTCGACGCCGGAGAGGTCCCTTTTTGAAACAACGGAAAACCCCCTGGCCCTGAGCGTTGTTCCAATTATTGCTGCCTGCCTGGAACCACCGATCTCGCACAGCACATACCCGCCTTCGGCAAGGTGGTTTGGCAGTTTTTCTATAAACCTCTTATATATCTCCGTGCCTTCCTGCCCACCGTGCAGTGCTGTTTTTGGCTCGAATCTTCTCACGTCTTCCATCAGGCCTTCCCACTCCTCAATGGCCACGTAAGGGAGGTTTGCTATAACCATATCAAACTTTACGGTTTCCCGAAGGCTGTCAAAGAGATCGGAACAGATAAATCTTGTCTTTTCGGACACGTTGAGTCTCCGGGCATTATACTGCGCTACGCGCAGCGCTTCAATGGATATGTCAATACAGAAGACCTCTTTCAACGTCTTTTTTGCAATAACCACACCGATTGCGCCCGACCCCGTGCCCATGTCAAGGATATGCCGCGCCCCCCTGACCTCTTCCAGTATCTTCAGGCTCTCTTCAACGAGAAGCTCTGTTTCGGGCCTTGGTATAAGAACCCTTTCATCTACATAAAATTCTTCTGAGAAAAATTCCTTTTTTTTCGTGATATAGGCAAGCGGTTTTCCCTGTGCCCTTTCTTCGAGGAGCTTTTTGATCTTCGCCGCCGTTACCACGTCAAGCTCCAGGTGCTGATTGGCCAGTACCGCCTCGTTCCCCATGTCAGAGACCAGGGAGATGATGTTGACGGCATCGAGTCTTTTAACGGCCCCGTTTTGAAACATAATGTCTCTGATGCGCACCGTTGTGGTTATCCTTTTTTTAGTGTCTCTGATTGGAAGTGGGCTATCAATGGGGATATTATGGCGACGATGTCGCCGTTCAAAACATCCTGCAGCTTATATAAAGTAAGGCCGATCCTGTGATCGGTAACCCTGCCCTGCGGAAAGTTGTATGTCCGTATCCGCTCGCTCCTGTCACCGGTACCAACCTGTTTCCTTCTCTCGTCAGACATCTCCTGTTCCTTCTCGCTCTCCAGCTTTTCTTTCAGTCTTGCCCTGAGTACCCTCATGGCCTTTGCCTTATTCTTGTGCTGGGATTTTTCGTCCTGGCACGTTACCACGATCCCCGTCGGCATGTGCGTGATTCTCACCGCCGAATCGGTTGTGTTTACGTGCTGGCCGCCGGGTCCGCTGGAACGGAACACATCGATCCTTATCTCGTCCGGGTTTATGTTTATTTCCAGCTCCTCTGGTTCCGGCAGGACTGCCACGGTAACGGTGGAGGTATGTATCCGCCCCTGTGCTTCTGTCTGTGGAACGCGCTGAACCCTGTGGACGCCGCTCTCATAGCGAAGCATGCTGAAGGCGTCCTTCCCCTCCACCAGCAGGACGACCTCCTTGAGGCCGCCGAGGTCCGACATGCTGACCGTCATGATCTCTGTCTTCCACCGCATGTTCTCGGCGTACTTCATGTACATTGAAAAGAGGTCTCTTGCAAAAAGGGCCGCCTCTTCGCCGCCTGTCCCGGCCCTTATTTCGAGAAACATGCTTTTTGCCTGCTTCTCTCCCTTGCTGAGGAGCTTTTCCCTTAGAGAGGATTCAAGCCTCTCCATTTCCTTCTCGAGGAATGTTATCTCGTCCCTGGCAAGGACCCTCATTCCCTCTTCTGATGCCGTTTTGAGAACCTCCTGCGTCCTGAGCGTCTCCTCGTTCCTTTTCTTCCATTCCCTGAAGAGGTCTACCAGCTCCTTAATCTCTGCCCGCTCTTTGGCAAGTTTTTTGTAGGACTCCAGGTTGGCAAGCGCTTCAGGCCTTACCATCTCTTCCTCTATCTCCTGATACCTTTTTTCTATCTCCTGGAGCCGTTCAAACATTATTTCGTCTTTTTGCCATAGCGCCTTTCAAACTTCTCAACCTGGCCGGTTGAGTCTAAGCGCTTCTCTTTGCCGGTAAATATAGGGTGGCACTTTGCGCAAATCTCCACGGTAATCTTATCCTTAATGGACAGCGTCTCGAAGGTGTGGCCGCAGGCACACTTTACCGTCGCCTTCTTTAAGTCCGGATGGATTCCTTTTTTCATGTTCAACCTCCTTTGCTCATAGAATTGAGAAAATCCTGGTTTGACTCCGCGTCTACCATCTTTTCAAGCAGAAACTCCATCGATTCAACGGGGTTCATCGGTTGTAAGACCTTCCTCAGCAACCACGTCCTTGAGAGGTCGTTGCCTTCTAACAGCAATTCCTCTTTTCTCGTGCCGGATTTATTTATATCAATAGCGGGGAAGACCCTCTTCTCCGCGAGCTTTCTATCGAGATATATCTCCATGTTTCCCGTACCCTTGAACTCCTCGAAGATCACCTCGTCCATCCTGCTCCCGGTATCTATCAGCGCCGTGGCAACGATCGTCAGGCTTCCTCCCTCTTCAATATTTTTCGCTGCTCCAAAAAAACGTCTCGGCTTCTGCATTGCGGACGCGTCAATGCCTCCCGACAGGATCTTCCCGCTTGATGGGACAACGGTATTATAGGCCCTCGCAAGTCTCGTTATGCTGTCGAGCAGTATCACCACGTCCCTCTTGTGCTCCACAAGTCTCTTCGCTTTCTCTATAACGATCTCCGCCACCTGAACGTGTCTCGTCGCGGGCTCATCAAAGGTAGAGCTTATGACCTCTCCTTTTACCGAACGTATCATGTCCGTAACCTCCTCTGGCCTTTCGTCTATGAGGAGGACAATAAGAAAGATCTCTTTATGGTTCTGTGTAATGCTGTTTGCAATGTGCTGGAGGAGCATTGTTTTTCCGGTCCTGGGCGGCGCAACGATCAGTCCCCTCTGGCCCTTGCCAATGGGGGTGAATAGATCCATTACCCTCGTTGAGAGGCTGTTCTGTTCTGTTTCAAGCTTTATCCTTTCGTCCGGGTATATGGGCGTAAGATTATCAAATATTATCTTATCCCTGACCGCGCCGGGGTCATCAAAATTTATCGATTCGACCTTTAAAAGGGCAAAGTACTTTTCGTTGTCTTTTGGGGGGCGGATCTGTCCTGAGGTCGTATCCCCTGTTCTGAGGCCGAACTTCTTGATCTGCGAGGGCGATACATATATATCGTCCGGGCCGGGCAAGTAGTTTGAATCGGTGGAACGCAGGAAGCCGAACCCTTCGGAAAGGATCTCCAGGACCCCTTCCCCGTAGACCGACTCGTTCTTGTCGACAAAGGCCTGCAGTATGGCAAATATAAGCTCCTGCTTTCTCAGTCCGGAGGCGTTCTCAACGTTCAACTCCCTTGCCATGTGTGTAAGTTCTCCTATTTTCTTACTTTTCAGCGCATTAAGGTGCATGTACCTTTACCTCCCATTCTTTTATCCTTTGCAGCAGTTTTTTAACTTCTTTTTCAAGGCCGGTCCTTGTCCCGTTGTTGTTAATTACGTAGTCGGCCATCTTCTCTTTTTCTTTCAGTGGAATCTGGTGAGGTATCCGTTGGCCAATGTCTTCTTCGGTCATGCCTCTCGCCCTCAGTCTTTCCTTTATCGTTGCCGCCTCCGCAGAGACAACGACGATCTTGTCAAATTGTTTATGCAGCCCCTTTTCAAATAAAAGCGGTCCGTCAACAAAAACGATCTCGACCCCCGACCTTTCCAGTTCGTCAAGTCTCTGCCGGAGGGCGTTTCTTACCCTCGGATGTATAATTGCTTCGAGCCTGCGGAGCGCCTCCCCGTTTTTAAATACCTCGTCCCGCAAGCGGGCCACGTCAACGGCGTTTCCCGAAACATACTCGTCGCCAAGTTGATCCCGTATCTCCGCCAGGACTTCCTCTTTCTTAATCAGATCCTTTGACAGCCGGTCAAGGTCTATTATCTCAAACCCTCTGTTTTTCAGTGTGCTTGATGCGGTTGTTTTACCGCTCCCGATAATCCCTGTTATCCCTATGGTAATCATACATCAAGGTTTCTGACGCTGAGGGCGTTATCCTCGATAAATTTTCTCCTTGTTTCGATGTTGTTTCCCATGAGCACCGTGAACACCTGATCCGCCTCAACGGCGTCCTCTATGGACACCCTGAGGAGGCGCCTCTTGTCCGGGTCCATGGTTGTCCCCCAGAGCTGTTCCGGGTTCATTTCTCCCAGACCCTTGTATCTCTGTATATTTATTCCTTCCTTGCCTTTTTCGCTCACGAGGTTCAGCAGCTCCACCGCGCTTATTGTTTCCGCTCCGTTTTCCCCGTCCCCGATCCTTATCTCCTCGTCATAGAATTGCCGTATCTCCTGAAAGGCCTTGTAGGATTCGCCGTAATCTCCCTGGGAACAAAGCTCATAATCGATCCGTACCTGAGCGGGGCCCTTCTTTGTGTCGGCCCCCCTTATGTTCAGTGCGAAGAGGTTGTGCTCCCTGTCCTTTATTTTTTCGACCGTGTGCCCAAGTTTCCTCAGATAATCTGCATATGCATCGGTCTTTTCCGGGGATTCGAAGTCTTGTCTTGTTGCTATGCACAAACGCATGAGCCCAAGTATTGTCTCGCGGGTCACGCCTATTGCCTGCAGGTTCTTTATGTATCGTTCCACGGTCTTAAGTTTCTCGATCTTATTTCTAAGTTCCTCTCCGTCCGCCTGGTTGCCCCCGATGTAGCACCGTATCTTTCCTATTCCCCGCTCCACAATGTTCCTGTCGAACTCTTCTTCGTCCTTTGCGTAAACCTCCCGGTTCCCGTGCTTTATTTTATACAGCGGCGGCTGGGCTATATACAGGTGCCCCTCTGTAATGAGGTCCGGCATCTGTCTGTAGAAAAATGTTAAGAGGAGCGTCCGGATATGCGAACCATCAACGTCGGCATCCGTCATTATTATTACCTTGTTGTATCGTAGTCTCGTTTTGTTGTCGGAATTGATACCAACCGCAAGGTAGATGGACTTGATCTCCAGGTTTGAAAGGACCTTTTCTTCCCTTGACTTTTCAACGTTCAGTATCTTGCCCTTGAGGGGCAGTATTGCCTGGGTCCTTCTGTTCCTGCCCTGTTTCGCGGAGCCGCCCGCGGAATCGCCCTCTACTATAAAGAGCTCACAAAGTTCCGGGTCGCTTTCCTGACAGTCGGCAAGTTTCCCGGGGAGCACCCCGCTCTCGATGAGGCTCTTGCTCTTTACGAGCTCCTTTGCCTTTTTTGCGGCCTCTCTCGCCCTTCTTGTCTCGAGTGCCTTGTTGACTATCGTTTTCGCTTTGTCCGGGTTGAGTTCCAGATATTCCGCGATCTTCTCGTTGAGCACTGACTCCACAAGTCCCTTTATCTCGCTGTTTCCGAGCTTCGACTTCGTCTGCCCTTCGAATTGCGGATTTTGTATCTTGATGCTGAGAACAGCCACCAGACCTTCTTTTATGTCATCTCCCGAGAGGCTTTCTTTTACCTTTTGGGACATGTTGTTCTGTATAAAGTTGTTTATACACCTTGTCATGGCCCCCCTGAAGCCCGCTACGTGGGTGCCCCCTTCTTTTGTGTTCACGTTGTTCACAAAGCTGTAAATGTTTTCGTTATAGCTGTCGTTATACTGAACGGCAAGCTCGATAGTGTCGAGGGGTGGTCTGGTGCTTGATATATACATTGGATCTTCAAAAAGGGCGCTCTTGTTGGTATTCAAATATTTTACAAAAGATTTTATTCCGCCTTCGTACTTGAAGTCCTGCCGCTTTCCTTTTTTCTCGTCAACGAGGATTATGTTTATGCCGTTGTTGAGGAAGGAGACCTCTCTCATTCTGTGCACAATAATATCGTAGCTGATATCCGTTGTTTCGAAGAGGCTGCTGTCCGGCTTGAACCGCACTTTTGTCCCGGTTTTATCTGTGTCCCCGACAACCTTGAGCTCTGTCATTTTATTCCCATACTCATATCTCTGGTAGTAGACCTTGTTGTCCCTTCTAACCTCCACCTCCAGATACTCGGAAAGCGCGTTCACGACCGAGAGTCCGACGCCGTGAAGACCCGCTGAATATTTGTATGTATCTTTATCAAACTTCCCGCCTGCGTGCAGCATTGTAAGCACCACTTCGAGCGCCGTCATATTCTCTTCGCCGTGCTCCTCTACCGGGATGCCCCTTCCGTTATCTTCAACGGTCACGCTGTTATCCCTGTGTACGGTTATGAATATTTTGTCACAATATCCTTCGAGCGCTTCGTCAACGCTGTTATCCACGAGTTCATATACGAGGTGGTGCAGTCCTTCTACGCCCGTATTCCCGATATACATAGAGGGAACCTTTCTTACCGCATCAAGGCCCCCAAGTATTTTTATGCTTTCCGCTCCGTATTCTCTCATTCTATATCCTTATCGGCATCACTATGTTTTTATAGTCTTCCTCTTGCTCGCCCCTAAAAAGAACCGCACCGTATGTTGACGGCGCCATCATTATAACCTTTTCCCCTGCTATATGAGTAACCACATCAAAAATAAACCTTACATTAAAGCTCATACTTGTTTGTTCTCCTTCATATTCTACTTCTATTATCTCCTTTGCTCTTCCGATGTCTGATTCCGCATCTATCTCCATGTTCGTCCCGGAAAATGATATTTTTACCGGTTCCGATCTTCCAATAATTGCGGAAACCCTTTTCAATCCTCTATGAAAAGATTCTTTTTCTATCTTTACTATCTTTGAACTGCTCGTTGGAAGAACGTTTTCATAGTCTGGAAAGTTTCCTTCTATTATTCTTGTTATGATCTTTATCTTCTCTGTGCTGAATTGTATATATTTTTCCTCTATTGCTATTTTTACCTCGTCTTCCTCTTCAATAATCCTCTCTATCTCCAATACCGACCTTTTCGGTATGGTTACGCCTTTAAATCCCTTCATTCCTTTTGTCTTTCTCTGACACAACGCCATTCTAAACCCATCCGTTCCTACCACCACCAATTCTCCTGCGAGCCCCTGCATATACATTCCCGTTAATATATATCTCGTTTCGTCGGTGGATATTGCAAAGCCTACCTTTTCTATCATTTCCAATAATGTCTTCCCATCTATCTTTAACTCCTCTTTTCCCTTTATCTCCTTTGTTTCCGGGAATTCCTCCGGGTCCTGCAGACTTAATACAATCTCTGTCTTTTTTTGCTTGATCGTCAATGTATTCTCGTCAAGTGATAATAATATCTCTCCGTTTTCAAGTTCTCTCAGTACTTCCAAAAATTTTCTGCCATGCACAACTATTTTTCTCTCCTTCTCCGCTTTGCAATCCATATATGCAATTGCGCTTACTTCCAGGTCTGTGGAGAATATCGTCGTTCCTTCCTTGCCAAATTCCAAAAGTACATTTGAAAGAATCGGCATGAGAGATCTTTTTTCTGTAATGCTGACAACTTTTGAAACAGGTACAAGTATTGTGTTTTTATCTATTATTATATTCATATATACCTCTCATATTATTAATAAACACTGTGTATATGTTAAAAAATATGTATGCGCATAAAAGTAAAAGGGAAAGCATTTTTTAACTTTGTTCAAAAGAACATAAGAAATGTAAACTCATGTTGATTTAAGCTTCTGTTCTATCTTTTCAACAGCGGCTTTCAACTCCTTTTTAACCTTTATATCTTCCTTTATTTTTTTAATAGAGTGGATAATGGTAGCGTGGTCCTTACCGCCGAACTTTTCACCGATACCAACAAGAGAATAATCTGTTAGTTCCCGCGACAGATATATAGCAACCTGCCTTGGAATAAGAATAGATTTTATTCTTTTTTTAGACTTAAGGTCTGAAGAACTTATGGAAAAATACAACGACACCTCTTTAATAATCATATCTATTGTAATCTCTCTTCCCTTCTCTTTAATAATGTGCCCTATTACTTCTTTTACAAGATCAACATTGATCGTAACCTTATTCAAAGAAGCAAATGCGCCTATCCTTATTAAAGACCCTTCAAGAGAACGTATGCTGTCCTCTGAATTAGAAGCAATAAAAAAGGCAACGTCTAAAGGAAGGTCTATCCCCTCAATTTCCGCCTTTTTATTAAGTATGGCAACCTTGGTCTCGATGTCGGGGGACTGTATGTCCGCCACGAGGCCCCATTCAAAACGGGACTTAAGCCGCTCCTCAAAGTTTTCAATATCTCTTGGAAACTTGTCGCTTGTAACAACAATCTGTTTCATGTTGTCATAAAGGGTATTAAATGTATGAAAAAATTCCGCCTGCGTTCTTTCTTTGCCGGCAATAAACTGTATATCGTCGATAAGCAGCATATCCATCTTTCTAAACCTGTTTCTGAACTCCTCCATCTTCTCGTAGCGGATAGAGTTAATAAGTTCATTTGTAAACGATTCGGCGGTTATATAACATATCCTGTCAGGATTAACGCTGCCGTGTTTGATAAGAAAATTTCCGATAGCATTTAAAAGGTGCGTCTTGCCAAGCCCGACACCACCATAAATAAAAAGAGGGTTGTAGGTCTTGCCGGGATTTGTTGCAACGGCAAGGCACGCGGCGTTAGCAAACTGGTTGCTCGAGCCGACAACGAAACTTTCAAAGGTATACCGCGCATTAAAAAGATTATACTGGCTGGGCCGCCTGACGACAACGCCCCTTTTCTCCTCCGGCCTTTCTTCTTTTTTTAAAATATATTCTATGGTTACGTCATTTTTTACAAGATCTTTTAAGAGTGACAGCAGAATGGGCTCGAAGTTTTCTATAACCCAGTCCCGAAAGAAGGCATTCGGAACAAGGACCATGCACCGGTTGTCTTTAAAGTCAGCGAGCACAAGCGGCTCAATCCATGTTTTATAGCTGTCTTCGTTTATAATGCTTGCGATTTTACGCTTAATCTGTGAAAGAATATCGTTCATTTTTTAGATACTTTTCAACACGTTTTCAACATTTGTGGAAAATCTTAGCGCTCTTGAATGGCTTAGAGATTCATCATAATACTAAAACAAAATAATTTCAACCTTTTTTTGCCCAAACACCGGTCAAAACAATATACTATTTATAGCGGGTCCGGACCAAACATCATATTGCCAGGACCGATTAATTCTGGTAGTATAGGCAACACATGAAGACCGGATACAAGACCCTTCTCCTTGCGCTCGTCCTTTTCCTTTGCTCCTGCACCGCCCACGCAGACCCGGTGTCGGACGGTTTAAAGAGGGCAAGGGCACAGGGAAGGGCGGTGGTCATGTATTTCTACAGCCAATACTGCCCATATTGTGATGCCATGGACAGCAACGTGTTAAACGATAATGTTATCGGCGCATCGCTCAAAAAGGATTTTGTCTACATCAGGGCAGACATTGACCACAGGCCCGATCTGGCGCGCAAATACCAGATCAGGGGCTACCCCACAACCATCCTGACGGAAAGTAACGGAAGGATCATCGTAAAGATACCCGGTTATATTCCGAAAACGGATTTTCGAAAGATACTTTCCTATCTTAAGGGCAAGCACTACAAAACAATGAGTCTGGGAGACTATCTTAAGGGCGGCGGATAAAAACGGCGCCTACAACACCGTCCTGAACGACACAAGATTCCTTCGCCAGTAGCTTGAATCCACATTGTCTACCGTAACACCCCTTGATTTGGAAGCGTGGATAAACTCACGGTCGTTGAGCATGATGCCGAGGTGAAGCCCCTTGTTTATCTTGAAGAAGACAAGATCCCCCGGCTGAACGCTGTCCCTGGGGATTTGATATCCCATCCCGAGAAGCCCTTCGGCGGTTACAGGAAGGACAACGCTCGATTGCTTGAAGACATAATATACAAAACCGCTGCAGTCAAAGGCATCAGGCCCCTTGGCGCCGCTCCTGTATGGTTTCCCCATGAACGCAACCGATGACTGTATAATATCACCGCGAATCTCCGATGTTGACTCATAGACCCTGACCTTCTTCGGGGCACAACAAAAGAGGCTTGAAAAAAGGAGAAAAACAACGAGAATTCTTACAAAGATCGTTCTCATGGGGGCCTAACCATACCTTCTCACAATGTCAACAATACCCGTGAGAGAGCCGCCGCAACAGGCGTGTTTTATATGGGGCAGGACCTTCTCGTGAGGATTGAATCCGATGGGGAGGCCAACGGCCCCGAACATGCCGATATCCCCCTCTCCGTCCCCGACGGCACAGGCCTCTTTTCTGTCAAGCCCTGACCGGCCAAGCATGGCGCCTATAAGGACCCCCTTTTTGTCATATTCAACGTTGATCCTTACCTCCCCGGTGAGGACCCCGTTTTTGCTGAGGAGCTCGTTCGAGGCAGCACCGTCGATAGAGAGCTCGGCCCTTACCAGGTCCACGAGAATTGACAGGCCCGTTGACACAATAAAGGTGGCGATGCCCATATCTTTTACTGAACGGATCGCCTCCTTTGCGCCGTCCTGATAGGGGATTCCCCGTATAACATTCATCACATCGGCAACCGGCAACCCCCTCCAGAGGAGGGCATCCCTCCTGCAGAATTCATGGTAGTCTATCTCGCCTTCCCGGAAGAGCCTCTGGTACAGATCGGCATGGTTGTTCCAAAGGCCCAGCCTCCTGTGCAGAAACTCCCAACTGCTCTTTACCTTGGTTAGCGTGCCGTCGCAGTCAAGAAAGATAATTTTGATGGGCATTGGGTTTTATATCACCAATGGCTGAAAAAATCTATTTTTTATGATCCCGCAATACACTATACTATCCTTATGGAGCTCTTCGATACACATACGCACGTTTTTCCCACCGAGGTCATAAAGGACAGGGAAAGAATATCGCAACGGGACAAGAGATTTGCCGTTATTTACGGGAACCCGGGCGCCAGGATGACAGACATTAACGGGCTTCTGGCATATATGAACAAAGAGGGCATAACAAGATGCGTTGCCTGCGGCTTTTCCTTTCAGGACGAGGGCCTCCTCAGGCTGTCAAACGATTATATCCTGGAGGCAGCATCAAGGGCGCCGTCCCTTGTTCCTTTTGTTCAGGCGAGCCTCGAAAACGAAAGGAACGCCGTGGACGAACTGGAGAGATGTTTTGCCCTGGGCGCCAGGGGCGTAGGGGAGATAGCCCTCTACGAAAGAAGTCTCGACAGCAAGTCGCTCCGCAGACTTGAAGGCATTGCGCGGTACGCGGAGGAGAAGCAGAAGATACTGATGCTCCACGCGAACGAACAGGTCGGCCACGTTTACGGCGGAAAGGTACGGGCAGATTTAGGGCAGATCGTTCAGTTCATCGAGAAGCACCGCAGCATGGACATTATCCTTTCGCATTTGGGCGGAGGTCTCTGCTTTTTTGAGCTCATGCCGGAGGTGCGGGAGTCCCTCGGCAGGACCTATTACGACATTGCCGCAATACCCTTTGTCTATTCGGCAGACATCTACAGGTTTATTGAAGAGTTTCTCTGGGAAAAGGTGTTTTTTGGATCAGACTACCCGCTGCTTGCCGCCGCACGTTACAGGGCCGGCATATCGCGGATGGAGCAGGGGAAGCAGGACGGCATATGGTTTGGCAATGCAAAGAGGGTATTTGGAGACGTCTGACTGGGACACAAGGTATAGAGAGGGGTTTTATGGTGAGGAAAAAGGACCCCACAGCCTTCTGGAGCGATTCGCACCCATTGTTCCCGCGGGGATTGCCGTAGATATTGCAATGGGCAGCGGGCGGGACGCCATTTTTCTTGCCGAAAGGGGGTTTGCCGTATATGGGCTTGAAAGGTCCATGGAGGCCATAAAGAAGTCCCGTCAAACAATGGCGGAGAGAGGCAAAAATATCTTTGCCGTCTATGGCGACGCGAACAACCTGCCCTTCAGAAGCGGGTCGGCCGACATGGTTGTTGTATTCTATTTTTTGCTCAGGAACATTATGGAAGAGATCTCCCGGCTCTTGCGGAAAGGTGGTATACTGATATACGAGACCTTTTTAAAAAGACAGAATCTCATTGACAGGCACAGGGAAGAAGAGTATCTGTTGGACGACGGAGAGCTCATCGGATATTTTCCGGAAATGGAGCCGCTCTTCTATGAGGAGACGATAACCAACCGTGCGGGCAAGAGGAGAATCATAGCACGATATGCGGGGAGGAAGAGATGATCGTTGA
>JAQTNJ010000042.1 GCA_028713955.1 Syntrophorhabdaceae bacterium | reverse complement strand
CTGAGTGAGCTGCTGAAAAAAGGCATCATAATGCGTGAAGATGCGTTGATGAGCGCAAACGTCAGCGAATATATTAAATAGCTCATGGCTCATAGCTGATAGCGACTATGAGCTAAAAGGGGTGTAAATTGGTACGTGTTCGAAAAAGACTCGGTGAACTTCTTCTGGAGGCGAAAAAGTTAACTGATAAGGATCTTCTGAAGGCCCTTGCAGAGCAGAAGAAATATGGTGATAAGCTCGGAAAGGTTATTATCAAATTGGGGCTTCTCTCGGAAAAAGAGATCATTGATACCGTCAGCAGGCAGCTTGGTATCCCTATTATCAATCTTGATGAGATCGAGATCCCTGAAGACCTCGTAAAGCTCATCTCGCCGGACACAGCAAAAAACTCCATGCTCATCCCCGTAGACAGGGTTTTCAATGTCCTGAAGCTCGCCATGGTAGACCCCCTTGACATTGATGCGATGGATGATGTCTCGAGGTTTGCTAATATGGAAATAGACCCTGTTATCGTTACTGAAGGTGAGCTGAAGCGCGCCCTTGAGAAATACTACGGACTGAAAACCCTCGTCGAAGAAACCCTGGAAAGGATGAAAGAACAGGACGGGGTTACGCTGCTCAAGGAGGAAGAGGAGGAAGAAGATGAGCGTATCTCCGCTGAACTCATTGAAGAAGAACCGGTAGTAAAATTTGTAAACAGCCTGCTTTCGCAGGCCCTTGCAGACGGCGCAAGCGACATCCACATAGAACCTTCAAGAAAACAGATGAGGATCAGGATGAGGGTCGACGGCAGGCTGCGGGAGGTGCCTACACCTGAAAAGAGGCTATTCCTCCCCATCGTTTCGAGGATCAAGATCCTTGCGGGCATCGATATCGCAAGGACAAGGACACCCCAGGATGGAAGGTTTAACATCCGTGAAGCGACAAAGGAGGTCGGCGTCAGGGTATCCACATTCCCCACGATCCATGGCGAGAAGGTCGTTCTCAGGCTCCTCGACAAAAGCACCGCACTCTATGGGATCGATAACCTGGGGCTGCTCCTCGATGACAAGGAAAAGATAAAGAACGTCCTGAAAAGACCTTACGGGTTTATCCTCTCAACGGGACCGACCGGCAGCGGAAAATCGACAACGCTTTATGCGATCCTGAACCACATAAACTCACCGGAGAAGAATATCATCACCATCGAAGACCCTGTTGAGTATACACTCGACGGCCTTGCCCAGGCACAGGTCAACGTGAAGGCGGGTATGACCTTTGAGACCGGCTTGCGGTCTATCCTGAGGCAGGACCCTGATGTCATCATGGTCGGTGAGATCCGTGACGGGGAGACGGCAAACATTGCGATCCATTCCGCCCTTACAGGGCACCTTGTGCTGTCAACGCTTCACACCAATGATGCCGCGAGCGCCATTATGAGGCTTGTTGATATGGGTGTCGAACCCTTCCTCGTAACATCATCGGTGTCGTGTGTGATAGGACAGAGGTTACTGAGAAGGATATGTCCTGAATGTAAGGAGTCCTATTACCCTGCGCCTTCGGTCCACAAGACATTCCAGATCAAAGAAGACACCCTGCTGTATAGAGGTAAGGGCTGCCCGTCATGTAAATACAAAGGATATAAAGGCAGGACAGGCGTCTACGAGGTCCTTGTTATGGATGATGAATTGAGGGAGATGGTCATAGCAAAGGCGCCGAGCGAGGTCATCAAGAAAAGGGCGCACGAAAAAGGCATGAGGGTCATGCGGGATGACGCGATCATGAAGGTCCTCTTTGGTCTTACAACCCTTGAAGAGGCGCTCAACGTTGTACAGGAAGAGTAAACGGGTAATATATGGGAACGTTCACATACAGGGCGCGTGACGACAGGGGACTGCTGGTAACGGGGAGCATAGAGGCAGGAAGCCAGCGGGATGTCTATGCACAACTTGATGCCAGGGGACTTTTCCCCATCTCTGCAAAAGAGACAAAGACTGCCGGCTCATTTGCCATCGATGATTTTCTGTTGCGATTCCAGAAGGTCAAATATGATGACCTGATATTTTTCACGAGACAGCTCCAGACGATCATCAGGGCAGGCATACCCGTGGTTGCCGGTTTGAGGGCCCTCGAAGAGCAGACTACAAGCCCGAAACTGAAGGCAGCAATAAAGAAAGTAGCTCAGGACATAGACAGGGGACAGAGCCTTTCAGAGGCCCTTTCGCAACACAGGAGCATCTTTTCAGAACTCTATATCAGCATGGTCAGTGCAGGTGAGGCAGGCGGCGGCCTGGAAGAGGTGCTTGAAAGGCTTGCGGGCATCATCGAGTTTCAGATGAAGACAAAAGAGATGCTCAAATCTGCCATGCGTTACCCCATGTTTGTCGTTGGTACCCTTATCATTGCTTTTATCGTGCTCATAAAGATGGTGGTCCCGAAGTTTGTCCCTATTTTCAAGAGCGCGAAGGTTGCCCTCCCCCTTCCTACGCAGGTATTGCTCATTATAAATGATCTTGCCGAGAAATATACATTTTTTACCGTCGGCACCATTGTGCTCATCATCGTGCTTTTTATCCTCTATAAGAGAACGGCAGCCGGCGCAATGAACATCGACAGGATCAAGCTGCAGATACCCCTTATTGGCCAGATCATCCTGAAGATATGTATGGGCAGGTTTGCCTTTACCCTTGAGAACCTTGTAAGGGCAGGCATCCCCATTGTAAAGACCCTCGAGATCGTGTCCAGGACCGTGGGCAACAACTATATTGCCGCAAAGGTCATTGAGATCGGTCAGAACATAGAGAAAGGACGGGGCATCTCGAAGCCGCTAAAAGATGCAGGAATATTTCCACCTCTTGTGATACACCTCATCTCGACGGGCGAGGAGACAGGCGCCCTTGAAGAGATGCTGAGAGAGGTTTCTGTCCATTATGACAGGGAGGTTTCATACTCTGTTACAAGGTTGTCGGCATGGGTGGAGCCCATACTCACCGCAGGTCTTTCCGTTATGGTCTTGTTCCTTGCGCTCGCCATATTCATGCCGTGGTGGGACATGATGAGCGCACTGAGGGGTGGCGGTTGAAAGGTTTTTTCAAGGACCCCGGCAACCTCAAGTATAGTCTCAACACGATCGTTCCGCTTGTGGTCTTTCTTACAAGCCTCCTCTCTGTTGTCATAGGCGCAAACGTTCTTACGGCTGCACGGACGCATACGGCATGGATGTGGGTGGTCGTTGTCTGCCTTTTCTCCTCGTTCTGTGCATTTATCGTTGTCAGGGCCATGATCCAGCCCATCAGCGACCTGGTAAAACGGGCAGAGAAATTTGTAAAGTTCGAGGAATTAAGGAAAGAACGGGGACAGATGATAGAGGTGTATAACCTTATAGAGCGTTTGATGGAACATGTCAAAGGGGAGACCGATGAGGAAGATAAAGGGACGTTGATGGAGAGCATGGAGAGACTCGACTATATTATTCCCCTCGGATATATGTCCCTTATGGTTGCCCACGAGGTAAGGAACCCTCTTAATACGATAACAGGGATGAGCGAGCTTTTAAGACAGAAGTCAATGGACGAATCGCAGCAGGCATATCTTAACGCAATGCTTGAAGCGGCAAAAAAGATAGATAAATTTACCCATGACCTGCTCGATTTCACTGACAACGAACTTGTCAGGGAAGAGTTTGATCTGAACGATATTATTGAAGAGGCTTTGAGCGGTCTTTCATCTGAGTTGCAGGGTATTGAATGCCCGTTTGAAAAAAGAGATTCCTTCATGTGTGTTGCCGACAAAACAAAGATATTTCAGGTGGTCAGTAATATCCTCAGGAATGCAGCCGAGCATGAAAAGATTGGCGGCTTCATCGAAATATCTTCAGAAAAGAGCGACTCTTCTTTTCGCATTACCATACATAACAGACATTCCATAATCGCGAGAGAAGACCTTGATTCCATATTCAAACCGTTTTTTTCACGGAAAAAAGGCGGCCGGGGGCTGGGTCTTTTTATCAGCATGAGGAATATGCGCCTCCATAAGGGCACGATCGAAGTGGAGAGCGGCGACGAAGGAACAACGTTTACAATCGTCCTGCCTGTAGTAAAATTGGAAGAAGACGCCGTAAATAACGTGGTTAGGCTATGAGAGCCGTCAGGCGGAAGGCGTAAGTGGTTTAACCCCTCACGACTTACGACTCACGACTTACGGGTTTAATAATTATGAATACCAACAAGATCGTAATCATTGAAGACGACCCCGGTGTAAGGTTCTTTCTGGAAGAGGCCTTAAAAAATGAGGGCTATTCTGTCCTGTCTTTTATCGCCTACGAGGATGCTGCAGGTGCGATCAACAATGAAACGGACCTTGTCATTATGGATATCAGCCTGCCGGGCATGGACGGTCTGACCGCTACATCAGATCTCAAGAAGAACGTGAACGTGCCGATCCTGATCATTACAGCTTATGGGACAAAAAAGAATGCCCTCGATGCCATCAAACGGGGCGCGACGGATTTTTTTGTGAAACCTATCCTGCTCGATGAACTGAAGATAATGGTCAAGAGGGTTCTCGGCACCAGGAAATTAAAAAAAGAGATGGAGGTTTTGAGAGAAAAAGAGCTCGCGAAAGATATGGTCCATGGCGTCGTCGGAAGGTCCCAGCAGATGAGAGATATCTTTAAAGATGTAGAAAAGATTGCAGCTACAGAGTTGACCGTTCTCATTACCGGGGAGACAGGAGTCGGCAAAGAAGAGGTTGCAAAACTCATTCATGGATTTTCTCAAAGGAAAGGCAGCTTTGTTGTGGTTAACTGTGCCTCCATACCTGACAGCCTCCTCGAGAGCGAATTGTTCGGGTATGAGAAAGGTGCTTTTACCGGCGCCCACCAGCAGAAACAGGGTAAGTTTGAGGCTGCGGACAATGGAACGATCGTGCTCGACGAAATAGGGGAGATGACCTCATACCTCCAGGCAAAGATATTAAGGGCAGTAGAAAAAAGGGAGATCGAGCATCTTGGTTCAACGAAAACGAATAAAGTTGACGTGAGGGTCATCTCGACAACAAACCGCATCCTCGAAAACGAGACAAAGAACGGCAAATTCAGGGAAGACCTCTACTTCCGCCTGTCACAGATGCAAATACATGTTCCGCCATTACGCGAAAGGAAAGAGGACATCAATGCCATCATTGAGTATATCCTGCTGGAATTTGAAAAGGAATCCGATAGGATCATCAATATTGCTGAAGATGCACATGAAGTGATGGTTCAGTATAGCTGGCCCGGAAACGTGAGAGAACTAATAAGCGTTATCAGAAGGGCCGCTGTCATGTGTGACGGCGACACAGTTACTATTGATGATTTGCCCCTCTATCTCAGGGGTGGGTATCAACTGGCAGGTCAGCCTTATTCAGACATAACACTGGATGAGGCGATCTCAGAGCTTGAGAAAAAGATGATCGCAGAGGCCCTTAAAAAATCCCAGGGCTCACAGACTCAGGCTGCAAAGCTTCTCGGCATCTCAGAGCGGAGCATGTGGTACAGGGTGAAGAAGTACGAGATAGATACCAGCTCATAAAATGACCGTACATCGTAGTTCGTATATCGTATATCGAAATTCTAAAGAAACCTTCGGCAGGCGTAAGGGGACTCCGGCAAAGCGCAAAGCTTTTGGTAAATTGAAATCCTAAATCCGAATATCGAAGCACTAAGCAAATCCAAATGTTCTAGATTCAAAACTTTTGAACAAAACAACCATGTCATCGCGAGGAGCGAAGCGATGTGGCGACCTCTTTTGCATCATCATTAATTGTAGCTTACCTACAAAAATTGTAGCTTTTTGAGCACCCCAGCCCGTTGAGGATACAAGAAAAACGCAATGATTTTAAATAAATACACACGAGTTTATACTATATATGCCAACCGGCAACTCCATGTTCTCCATATGTTGTGTCTTTTCCTGCTCCCTGACCCCTGCTCCCTGACCCCTGCTACATTGGTATGATAATTGCATCTATTATATAAAATACTATGATTACTACATATTATAAACGTTTCACCAGGAGGATTAACATGAAAGCATTAAGGAACCAGAGAGGTTTCACCCTCATCGAACTGATCATCGTCATCATCATCATCGGCATCCTCGCGGCTGTTGCTGTCCCCAAGTATATGGAGATCAAAGAACAGGCCGGCGACGCAGCGGCACAGGGCGTCCTCGGAGCTTTAAGGGGAGCAAACAGTATACTTTTTGCCCAGGCGAACTTGCAGAACTGGTTTGTTCCAGTTACTCAGGGGGGATTGGGAAGTGTATATACAATGGGTGATATTGTAGCAACCGCAAATATCCAGGGTATTAATTACACAGGAAATGTTGGAGCTAATACAATTTCTTTCTTAATAACTGGTGCAGGTGTCTACACTTTTGGTTTGACTGCTCCTACCACTACCAACGCCGGACAACTTTATTGCGGCGCAAACAGTGCACGAGGCGGTGCTGTTGATTGTACAAAGTGGTAATAGGACCAAATAATTCCTGAGATCTTTGAGAGGGGGCCAATGAAGGCTCCCTCTTCATATAATGTTTATAATCCTTATATTCTTTTTTCTCGTTCTCCTCTATTTTAACCCGATTCTATCTGCATCGAATGTTTTTGTTGAAAGGGACCTAGCCCCTTTTTTTATACCGCCTAAATACCTATGGGTAACATTGGTTAGATCTTTTGAAGCACCTTTCTGGAATCCATACAATTATTCAGGTATCCCACTTCTTGCCACGCTTCAACCTGGAATCTTTTACCCCCCTCACATGTTTTATCTGTTCCTGCCGTTCAATATTGTCTGGAATTGGATCATCATCCTTCATTTTGTTTTTGCAGGTTTTACGACATACCTTTTTCTTAGATATGTAAAGGCTTCAGAAACTGCATCGTTTGTAGGTGGCGGTATCTTTATGCTCTCCGGATATATGCTATCAGTTCATAACCTTCTCCCCCATCTCCTGGCTATACCATGGTTTCCACTTGTCATCATGTCATTTCTCAAATATTTTCAAGTTAAACAGAAAAAATATCTTGTTTATACATCAGTGTTTCTGTCTATGGAATTCTTTGCCGGAGCACCAGAGATTGTCATGATGACCGTGCTGGTATTATTTGTCCTCCTGTTTTTTCTTGATTCCTTTTCGGCCGCCATTGCAAATCCCTTGATTTCATCAACGCGAGAAGTAAAAGGGGTGTGGCTTAGTGTCATTGCGAGAATTTCATCTTGTTATTGTGTCATCGCGAGGAGCGTGGGCGACGTGGCGATCTACGGGTATGATCTATTAATGAGATTGCCGCGCTTCGCTCGCAATGACAACCCACCACTCCCGCTGAAGCGGGATCGCAATGACAGAACACTTCACTTCACTTGTGATGAAAACAAAAGAGAGAATACTGACGATCAGGATAATACAGGACATGATAATCCTGTTTTAGAGACTTATCCGTCCGGCGAACCATCAACGGAAATAACATTGCGACAGATCATTCTTCGTTTCAGAGCCATACTCATAGTGATAATTCTGTTCCTCCTTATCACTGCAGTACAGTTACTTCCTTTTCTGGAACTTAAATCGCAAAGCATCAGAAGCAGTGGACTTACCTATTTCGAGGCAACCACATGGTCTTTCGCGTGGAAGGATTTCATTCAATTCTTTCTCCCCGATGCATTTGGTTATTTTAAGACTACAGAAAGATACTGGTCTAATCAATCATGGTTAAAAACTGTTTATCTTGGGATCATTCCTTTTGTTTTGTCTATCTTTTTCTTTGTCAGCAAGGACAGGAAGCGGTGGATTTTCCTGCTGCTCATGGTTATTTCATTTATTTTTGCACTTGGAGGTAATACTCCCATCTATCATCTCCTGCACAAAATACCACCATTTAACAGCATACGGTATCCGGTAAAATTTCTCTTTTTATTCTTCTTTATAATTTCAATAACCTCGGGGATAGGCCTTGACAGATTGATCGAAGGCGTGAAAAACAAGAGTGTTTTAACAAAAAAGATTGTTCAGATCGTTTTCTATTCAGGTTTTATCTTTGCTGTTTTCTGGGGTTATCTCTATCTTTTCGATGCTGATGTTTATATTTTTCTCGATAAGAATGGTTTTAAACCGTCGGCGTATAATGATATATGGTTCAACCTGCACAATGCAAAGCGATTCTTGTTATTTGCTTTTTTGTTTTGCGTGATGCTTTTGGTTTATTTAAGGATAAAAAACAAAAAGATTGTTCTTTATACTTTGGTTTTTTTAATTATAATAGATTTGTTCCTTGCCAGTTATGGTTTTTATCGATTTATGCAATGGAATCAATATATTGCTAAACGAGGATTTGAAGATGTTCTTTCGAAAAATGTTGAAACGGAGCGATATTTTGTTACTAAAAAAACAGCTAAAGATTTTGAATCCTTTCCGTTAGATAGGGCAGTTATGAGTTCTGCTTATGCTCCGCTTTTTGGCTTATATACAATTGAAGGATCTGAAGTCATGCGGATATTCTATCATGATATTTTTTTACAGATACTGAATAGTACTCCTTCGATCTCGGATGCCAAGAGGTTTTTTGACATGAGCGGCGTGCGCTACGCGATTACCTCTTATAAGGTGAACGATGATGATCTGAAGTTGGTAAAAAGCATTGATATTGGAGACAAGACCGCATATCTCTATGAATATACCGGGTATCCCGGAAGGTTCCTGCTCTTTTCAAAGGTCAGTTTTGTCAAAGATGATAAGACGGTTATTGAGAGGTTGCAATCCAATACGTTTGATCCAGGGAAAGAATTGATCCTTGTCGGGGACAGGAAAGACACAAATGAAATCAAAGACCTGCATGGAAAGGTAAAACTTCTCTCCTATAAGGCAAATAGATTTGATCTGGAATACGAAGCGGCCAGCGACGCCTTTCTCTATGTCAGCGACACTTACTACCCGGGCTGGCGGGCGTATGTGGATGGGAAAGAGACGAAGATCTACAGGGCGGATCTCGCCTTCCGGGCCATAGAAGTGCCGAAAGGAAAACATACCGTAGTATTTAAATATGTGCCCATGTCCTTCTATATCGGGCTCGTACTGACGATCATGGGAATATTACTGTGCATATGGTTGTGGAGGAGGGATAAGGCAGCAGAGAGCAAAGAGCTGAGAGCGGGGAGTGAGAACGGGAGCGTAAAAAGTGAAAGGTAATAGGTGATAGGTGATAGGTTAAAGGTGATAGGTATCGGGTGATAGGTCATTGCGATCCCGCATAAGGAGGGAGCGGCGTTTTGTCATTGCGAGCGAAGCGCGGCAATCTCATTAATAGATTATACCCCTGAGATCGCCACGTCGCTTCGCTCCTCGCGATGACGATAAAAAGTGTGGCTCCTCCTAAGAAACTTGCCCGGTCTCATGTACCAAAAACAAGTTTTTTTCTTGATAACACCCATTAGTATGGGGGTAAGATGCTCGCGATGACAAAAAGGAATGGAGAAAGGTGGTTGACAAGAATGGTAATTGGTTATACAATAATGATAATCGTTTAACATAATGGCCAGGAGGTTAAACATATGTATACCCTGAAGACATTGTCCAAAGGTCAGATCGTGATACCTGCGGAGATACGAAAAAAATATAAAATAGAACCTGGCAAGGAGATCCTGCTTATAGAATACGGGGGAATCCTATACCTTGTCCCGCCCGTAAAAGATGTGATAGGGTCGGCATGTGGGATCCTTCCCTCAAAACCTTCCCTATCGGATATCCTTTTGAAAGAGCGAAAAGGTGAGTTCGCGGTATGAAGAACAGACCCTTTATATTTGACAGCCACGCGCTTTTGAAATTATTTCAGCGGGAAAAGAGGTTCGAAAAGATAGCAAAGCTTCTTGAGGATATACGAAAGAAAGAAATTACAAGGTTTATTAATGCCATAAACGTCGGAGAGATAATCTATATTACCAAGCGAGAATTTGGTGATCAGAAAAAGATAGAAGTCCTTGCCAATATTGAAAGGATGGGGTTCATTATTTTGTCTGTGCCGGACACCTTGATATTTCAGGCTGCCGAATATAAGGCAACTTACAGCATTTCTTATGCCGATTGCTTTGTCCTTGCCTCTGCCGTTGAACATCAGGCGACGATAGTCACCGGCGACCCGGAATTTAAGAAAGCAGGTGATCTCGTAGATATTTATTGGATATGAAAAGTATATGGCAAATATTAAATCCGAATATCTAAGCACTAAACAAATTCAAATATTCAAATGTTCAAAATTCAAAACAGTTAAACAAAATAACCGTGTCATTGCGATCCCGCCTATGCGGGAGCGGCGTTTTGTCATTGCGAGCGAAGCGCGGCAATCTCATTCAACAGATCGCCACGTCGCTACGCTCCTCGCGATGACAACAGGAAGGGATGCTCCTCGCGATGACAACAGGAAGGGATGCTCCTCGCGATGACAACAGGAAGGGATGCTCCTCGCGATGACAATAAGAGGAGAAAAAACCTCGTGCCGATAATAAGGGATGGATTCCTCGCCATGACAACACGTTTGGAACATTTGATATTTGAATTTGGATATTGTTTAGTATTTCGATATTAGGATTTCGTGCTTAAAAAGAGGTTATCTATGCCTGAAATTAATGTTACCCGCGGCTACGGTCTCCTGGAGACCTTCCTGGCAAAGAAGCGCGCCGGAATGGCGAATAGCCTGATTTCCCCACAGCTTCGTACAGGGAGGATCCTTGACATCGGCTGCGGAACGACACCGTATTTCCTTCTCAATACGTCATTTGCCGGGAGATACGGGCTTGATAAAGTGACGCAAAGCGGCGAGAAAACCATCGCCAGTGGCGACAGCATCGTCCTTGCAAACTTTGACATTGAAAGAGAAGAAAAGATACCTTTCGAAGATGATTATTTCAATGTTGTAACAATGCTTGCAGTATTCGAGCATATCCTGCCTGAACGCCTTCCTGCTGTTGTAAAAGAGATCCACCGTATCTTAAGACCGGGCGGCATGTATATACTGACCACTCCGGCATGGTGGACCGACAGGCTTCTGCGGTTCATGGCACGTCTGAGGCTCGTTAGCCCTGCTGAGATCGAAGAACACAAGGACAGGTACGCTCCCCGGAAGATTTCTTCCATACTGCAGCAAGGTGGGTTCACCGCGGAAAACATACGAACAGGGTATTTTGAAATAGGGATGAACATATGGGCAACAGCTGTAAAAACAACACCCAATCACCAATAACCAAGCTCCAATTAATAACCAATATCCAATAACCAAACAAAGGCCTTCCGGTATCACCTCTCGTTTGGATATTCGGTCATTGGGTATTGGTTATTAATTGGTGATTGGGTGTTTGATTATTGGTTATTCCATTATTGGGACGGATTAAAAAAGCTTGACACTTCATATGCTTAAAGGTATAAATGGTTTAAATTGTCAATGTTTTTAAAGGGGTTCAGGGGTTTTATTGAGTGGGCAGGTAATAGTAAGCTTCGAAAATGAGATCATAAAAGTTATCCATGCAAACATCAGGCATGGCAATCTTTCCGTAGATAAGTCATTCAGTTTTTCCAGCGAAGAATTTGACCACTACCTTGCGACCACGACAGATAACGAATTTGTTGTAATCAATGATTTCCATGAGATGTATCAGGACATCATGCCGCTCCCGCCGGCGAAAGAAAAATATATTCGTTCTCTTGTCGACATCGAGATTAAGAAAAGGATTACTGATTGGAAGGATACCTCTTTTTTCTACATCACAGTCAGGCAGACACAGCGTGAAGGGAAATGGTTAAAGGATATATTTTTCTTTGTAGTCAATAATGACGATATAAATAATTTGATCTTACGGTTTAGTAAGCACGACAAGATCATCACGCACCTCTATCCGGACGTTCTCGTCCTCGCAAACATAATAGAGGTCGACGATGTGGAACCTGACCAACCACTGCTCGGCGTCATTGATTTAGTCACTCACAAGACAATGTTCCTGGTGAAGGACAAGAAGCTCCTTTTCGTGAGGGTTGCCCAGTCAGATCGGAAAGGTTTGAACACTACCGATATCGAGAGTATTAACATGACGATCGCCCATTGCCGGCAGACGCTTCGCGTGAATCCGGCCCGTGTTGTCTTTCGGGACAAACCAGACGCCCGCGAGTCCGCGGTCAATCCTATTGTCCCTGAAGCGACCATGAAGTACCCGTCGAATGTTACCGCTTTCAAAGAAACAATAGAGGAATATATTGTCCCCATAGCGGCTGCCCTGCACGAAAAGACGCTCTCCTCCTGCGATATGCTGCCGGAAGGTTATCGCGGCATTTTTACACAGAGGAAGATCCTTGTCTACGCCACGATCTTTTTGCTGGTCTTCTCTTTGATAGGCATGGGCTATATCGGCTTGAAGCTCTATGATATATCACTGACGTCAAGGGAAATCAATATCTTGCGACAGGGCATGGGGGTGAGGCAGCCCATCATTGGTGACTTTACGAGCACCTCGAAGGAACTGCAGAAATTAATGGCGCCAATTACCTTTATGAACCAGATTAATACGTCTCCCGATATACAGAAGGTACTTATTTCATTGCAGGTCCTTAATATGAAGGGGGTGAACATCGGGACTATTGCTGTCAGCAATAGCAAGGAGGCCTGCCTGATATCCATCGAAGGCAATATAAGGGCACAGACCTTTACGGATCTCCAATTGAGTTATCAAAATATTCTCGATGGGCTCAAGAAGATAAAGGAATTCGAAACCGCGTCACAATCACTTGATCTTACAATGCATAATTTTAAAATAGGGCTGAAATGGAAAACCCAATAAAAATAATACCGGTAACAGATAAGAAATTAAAAAGGCTGTTTGCCTACTATTTGTATGCAGCCGCTGTTTTCATTATCATTCTATTGCTCTGCCTTATTGCAGGCAAGTACTCGAGATCGCTGGACGGGACACTGAACAGCCTTGCCAAACTGAGAAGCAGCCTCATAAGGATAAGGGATTTTACCGCCGACATGAAAAAGACAATTGCGGCATCGAACAGCGTTATTCCATCATATTACTTCGTTGATACACCTGAAAAATCTTTGTTGATGAGCCTCGACACCCTGAAAACTACTATGCCGAATACAGAAATAATTGTGTCCGGGTTTGTCACGAAGGAAGGCGAAATGAGTCTGCCGGTAACGATCAGGGGATTCATTAGTGATTACTCAACATTTATCAATAATATTGGTAGATTGCAATCAATGAAGTTCCCTTTCTTCAGCATACAAAACCTTGTCATGAAAAAAACAGCCATTACAGCGTCCGAAAAAAAGAGTGAAAAACAGAGTGTCGCTTATGAAATTATCGGAGAGTTGAGGTTGCCAAAAGAAACGCAGACGGCAGAGGTTTCTCCGCCACCCGGAAGGCTTCCTGCCAGAAAACCGGTGGGCGGGTAGGCATGGGAACGTTTAAAGATATCATTCGTCTTATAGTTGTTACAGTCGTTGTCATTATTATGGTAATATTTGGGATGTCCATGTTGAACATAAAACCTTCACTGTTGCCGCATGAAATGCAGTTGGTGCAATTTAATTATGAAAAGGTCGGGATAATCGAGAGAACCCCCACCGTAGTAACTGGTGCAAGCAGCCCCTTTTCCGGGGCAGAAGACGCTCAAAAGGATTTCCCCCCCGTGGACCTTGCAAAACTTGCTCCGCCGGGAGCGGAAAAAGACGAGGGCAAAGGAGTTTCCATGGTTCTCATTAAAGACCGCATGAAGATCGCTATTGTGGATGGAGTGGTCGTAAAGGAAGGTGACAAATTTAAAAATGGCCTGATTAAAAAGATTGACAAAAATGGTATATTGCTTAGAGATAATGAGGGGGAGCGATGGTTAACAATAAGATAACAAAGGTTGGGATTTTTGTATGTTTTTGTATATGTTGTGCCCTCTTGTCATGCGGCCTGTCGAAACCGGGCATCAAACGGGAAGTAAAAATCCCCGAAGAATTCAAACAGACCAGGGTGGAGAAACCGTCACCAATGCCCCCAAAAACGCCTGAGTTTGTTCCTGTAGCCGAAGACATCTCCCCCCTGAAAACGAGGATTGTTGATATCGCAGCAAGAAAGACACCCCTCAGGGACGTTCTCCATGTTATTGCAGAAGCAACGAGTCTCAATCTCGTCATGGAAAAAGGTGTTGATCCTGAAACGGAGGTGAACCTCACCCTCAAGAACGTAACTGCTGAAAGCGCTCTGAACACGATCTTTGCGGCTGTTGACTATTTTTATAAGGTTGAAGAGAATCTCCTTATCGTGAAGGCTGTCGATACGAGGATGTTCGAGCTTGGTCACCCTGCCATGACCCAGGCCTATGGAGTTGATGTAGGAGGAGATATATTCGGTGGTGCTATGAATATAGCCCCTGGAGGCAGCAGCGGTGGAGGAGGTGGCGGCGGCAGCGCATCTATCAAGGGTAGTGTAACACAAAATATTAAAAGCGACGATACAGCCTTTAAATTCTGGGATGCAATAGAAAAATCTATCGATAGCATACTGGGGGCACAGACAGGTGGGGCAGGTGCGGGGGGAGCCACAACAGGGGTTCAGCAGGGCTATACCGTCAACAGGCTTACCGGTATGGTTTATGTAACTGCGTCGAAGAAAAACCTTCAGAGGGTTGAAAACTTTATAAAGTCAGTAAAGAAGACTATCGGCAGGCAGGTTATGATCGAAGCAAGGATAATAGAGGTTACCCTCTCCGATGTGTTCCAGTTCGGTATTGACTGGACATTGGTAGACCGGTTCATGACGAGTGCA
Source organism: Syntrophorhabdaceae bacterium (assembly GCA_028713955.1). Lineage (NCBI taxonomy): Bacteria > Pseudomonadati > Thermodesulfobacteriota > Syntrophorhabdia > Syntrophorhabdales > Syntrophorhabdaceae > Syntrophorhabdaceae bacterium. The sequence continues at coordinate 3,122 of JAQTNJ010000042.1, read as the reverse complement.
GGGAGGACTACAAGCAGCTTTACCTTCGGTACAACACGGTTTAATACTGTAGTGCCTAACACGGGTCCTGTTTTTGCAATCACCGGTGCACCGAGCTTCGGGGGTGCTAAAGGAGATTTAAATTTTACAGTACAAGCCCTGGAAGAACAGGGGGAGGTCAGAACACTTTCAAACCCGAAAATAAACATTATGAACGGACAGACAGCACTTCTGACTGTAGGGAGAAATGAGGCATACATCTCAAAGGTTGAATCGACGACTACTGCCGGGGCCGGAACACCGGTTACAACATTTACCGTTGATACGAACAGCGTACTCTCAGGCATCCTCATCGGCATCCTTCCATATATCAACGAAAGCGGGGAGATATCCCTCACGGTAACACCCATTGTATCAGACCTCGTGAAATTTACCCCGAAGAACATAGGAAGCCCGACGGTTGTTGAGTTGTCATTGCCGACCGTTGACCTGCGGCAACTGAGCACCACCGTGAAAGTGAGACATGGAGACGTCATCGTTATCGGAGGGCTGATACAACAAAAGGAGTCGCTGACCGATGACCAGATTCCTTTCCTTGGCAATATCCCGCTTCTCGGGTATCTGTTCAAAAGCCGCAATAAGCTGGAACGCAGGGTTGAGCTTGTTATAGTACTGCAGCCAGTACTGGTGAATATGTAGATCGTAGCAACGGCAAAAAAGAGTATGCAGTACGCAGTAAAAGATTTCCGTGCTTACTCCCTACTGCTTACCGTCTTTGATCTTGCTATGTAAGGAGGGGTTTTAATATGGCGGCACCTGTTAAGATAGGCGATATCCTCAAGGCGCGAGGATTAATTACCGACAAAAAACTCGATATCGCCCTTATTCAGAGCAAGATTACCGGGGACCTCCTGGGAGATGTTCTTGTCAAGCTTGGATTTTTATCGGCAAAAGAGAGGGGGCAGATCCTTGCCGAACAGTCGGGTATAGAGTTTGTAGATCTTGATGAGTTTGTCATTTCAGAGGAGGCCTTACGGCTTGTTCCGAAAGATGTCGCGGAAAAGAATCAGTTCATCCCCCTTGACCTGGAAGATGGGAAAGTGAGTATCGGGATTACAGAACCAGGTAATATAAAGGCTATCGATACAGTAACGCGTATCACAAAAAAACAGGCAAAGATCTATATTGTTGACCGCGACGCTTACAACGATGCCATGGAAAAGGCCTATTATTTCCTTGAGAATCCCATCTATCAGCAGATGGAAAAGATTGTTCAGGCTGTTCTGACGACAGGTTCCCCGACAGGCAACGACGTCGTATCAATGACGGATATGCTGATCGTGGAAGGGATACAGAACAATGCTACCGATATCCATTTTGCGCCAACTGCTGACGTGACGCAGGTTTTTTACCGTATCGACGGTGTTCTGCAATTCGGACACTGCCTGCCCAAAACGATTCACATTGGCGTTGTGTCAAGGATAAAGATCCTCTCACATTTAGACATAGCAGAGACGAGATTGCCGCAGGACGGAGCCTTTACATTCGTCTTCCTGAATAAGGGGTACGATATCCGTGTATCCACGATCCCTACCATCTATGGAGAAAATGTCGTTATGAGGGTTCTGTCCGGGAAGGGGACCCTGCTTCGGATGGAGACTCTTGGATTCGATCCTGAAGATACCGAAAATATCAGGTCGCTGTTTCAAAAACCATTTGGCGTTATCCTTATCACCGGACCAACGGGCAGCGGGAAGACAACAACACTCTACTCTGCATTGCGGGAAGTGAATATCCTTGAAAGGAACGTGCTGACCGTCGAGGATCCTGTTGAGTATAAGCTCAGCTTCATACGGCAGACACAGGTGCTCGAACGGGCAGGATACGACTTTGCCCTTGCAGGGAGAAATTTCATGAGGCAGGACCCCGACGTGATCCTTCTCGGTGAGATAAGGGATGAAGAGACAGCGAAGATCGCGATCAGGGCGTCCATCACCGGCCACCTTGTCATCACAACGCTTCACACGAACGATGCAGTAACATCGATACCGAGGCTCATTGACCTCAACGTGGACAAGTACCTCATGTCCTCGTCGCTGCTTGCCATTGTTGCGCAGAGGTTGGTAAGAAAGATATGCAGCTTCTGCAAGGTCGAGTATACATTGGACGATCACGAGGTTGCAACACTCCGGGAGCATGGTATCACCGCAACAAAAGGATTTAAAGGTACAGGCTGCGGCAAGTGCAATAATACAGGATATGCGGGCAGGACCGTCATCGGTGAAATACTTGTTATAGATGACGAGATCAAACAAATGATCTACGAAGGTGCTTCAGCACCTGCAATTAAAGAGAAGGCGATCCAGAAAGGAATGAGGCCGTTAAAGAATCATGCGCTCCGAAAGGTTGTTGAGGGTATTACGACGGTGGAAGAAGTGTTGAGGGTAGCAGGATAAAAAGTGGTTCTGTCATTGTGAGCCCGCAGGGTGCGGCGCATTGTCATTGCGAGCGTAGCGCGGCAATCTCACTAATAGATCATACCCTTAGATCGCCACGTCGCTTTGCTCCTCGCGATGACAACGTTTTTTGAGTTTGATATTGTTCCGAGATGCGAACTGCGATATACGATTCGCTATGAGCTAAATCATGAGTACATTTTCATATAAAGCAATTGACCAGAACGGTGCTTTGAAGAGCGGTACTACTGATGCAGATGCTATAGAAACGGTCTATGGCGATCTTGCTTCCCGCGGGTTGAATGTACTGGATGTTGTAAAGGCAAGCCGGCTTACCTCGGGTATTATCAGAAACCTTTCTTTCTGGAGGGTCAAAAGGAGCGAGATTACAGAGTTTGCCTCGAATCTTTCTGTGATCATGAAGGCAGGTATCCCCATCCTTGATGCCCTTGACGATATCAGTCACACGTTAGACAACAAATACCTTAAGAAGGTTGTAGATGATATACGGGAAAGGATCCAGTCCGGTACGAGTTTTTCCAATGCTCTTGGCCAGCATCCGGGAGTATTTCCGGATATCTTTATCCGGCTTGCGACTATTGGTGAAGAAACAGGACGGCTTGAGGGGAGTATCGCAGAGGTAGCGGAACATTTGCAAAAGATGGAAGATCTGGCCGCTATGGTAAA